>JANYLE010000319.1 GCA_025363795.1 Mariniphaga sp.
GGATGATCAATGGTGATAGCGAAAAATAGTTTCCGGATATAATCTTAATTTAAAAAGTTCCAATGAAACCTCAAAACCCGGTATCATTGGAACTTTTTATTTACTTTTTATCGATCAGATGATTTAAAAACTTAACCGCTGAATCAACATCAAGGCGCTTTGCGATGATGTGCTTCGTTGGATCGAGGATATAGATGACAGGCGTACTAAAAATATCGTAAAGCGAGTGGAAATTGGAGGTCACCGAAGGATCCCAAACGTTGGTCCAATCGTAGATTTTATATTCGCTGATCGCTTTCATCCAATCCTCTTTTTTATTCTGGGTACAGACCGCATAAATTTCGACCCCTTTATCCTTGAACGGGAGGTACAAATCTTTATAAAGCAAAGGGGTAGTTTTTTTACAATGACTGCAATTGGGTTCCCAGAAATAGAGAATTGTATATTTCGCGTTCATTTGTCGCAAACTGAAAAACATCCCTTCAGAATCGGGAAGTTTTAATTCGGGTGCGAGTTTCCCAATCAGGTTTGGTTTTGTAACGCGTACCTTCTCTTTTACCTTGGCCAGCGCTGCAGAATCGAGCCAGGCCTCTTTGTCGTTGAGAAAATAACGATCGGCGATCTCAACGAATAGTTTATCCATACCCATTACTTCCGAAGTTACGCCATCATTAAGCCGGTTAAGGGAAATATAGCGATACATCTCCTCATTGACTTTCGACTTTTCGATTAATGCAAAGGTGGGCTGCAGAAAAGAATCCGGAATCTGCAAAAGTGTATTTTTGAAATAGTTATCGATACGGACATCAATCAATGGGGAACGGATCAAGGCTGGCTGGGAGAAATTGAAATTGTCCCAGTAATGGTCTTTCATAAAATTGTAATTCATCACCCATTTCAGCGAATCGGGATTCTTACAACTGGCAGGGATATCGAAAGGAGCGGGTCGCGGATAGATCATCGAGCGGAGGAAATCGGCAAAAAAAGTTCCTTCATTTTCTTTCGATTTCTTTGCCCAGTAACTCTCCATTTCGATGTTCAGTTTGTCGATATCGGCTATGAGCACTTTGGCAGAGTCGGAATTGTTTTTATGCAATTCGTACTCCTTTTGCAATTTCTGTTGTTTGGCCCGCTGTACAGTGAGGAATTCCTGGTATTGCTGAAACATTTCTGTTTCGGGAGCACCTTCAAAGATTCTTTTTGCCTGGGGTTCAAAAGAGGTACGCATCGAAAACTGCTGATCGGCACCCAGTAAAAACTCGAAGTATTTGTCCTTATTTAAATAGATGACATAGATGCCTTGCGGCCGGTTTTCCTTGTATTTGAATATGCCTGTTCCTGTTTTGTCAAGTTGTACAGAATCAACGCGAAGCACCTTGCTGCCATAATAATGAGCCAGGTAGATATTGGTATCTTTCAATCCTTCGAGGGTAACTTTGATCTGTAATTGCTGCGTTTGCGGTTCAGCTGAATACGCTGTCAATCCAAATAGAAGAAAAACAATAAGTTGAACACAAAATTTCATATCATGCTATTTTGTTCAAATTTAAGAACTACTGTTTAATTGACAATTATTTCCTATTTTTATTCTCCACTAATCAACCAAAAAAATGAGACCAGGAATTTTGCAGCTTATTTTGGTGATGCTGACCTTTTCAAGTTGTCAGACCAACTATTATTCACAGGAGGATTTTCAGGTAATTCCGAAAATCGATGCCCATGTGCATCTGAACAGCGATAAAGGTTACTTTGAAAACCAGGCCATCAAAGATAATTTTGAGCTTATCACGCTTAATGTTGATCATTCCGATTCGGCTTCTGTCAAACAGCAACTCGAATATGCACTTCTGTCGGCGAAGAAATACCCGGGGAAAGTTTTTTACGGCGCTACATTTTATTTTGATACGCTTAACTGGGGAACTGAAAATTGGAGTAAAAAGGCGATCTCTGATTTGAAAAGTAATATAGCAGGAGGAGCAATCTCTGTCAAGCTTTGGAAAAACATTGGAATGACTGTAGCAGACAGAAATGGCAAATTAATTATGGTTGATGATCCATTGATTAAACCGGTTATCGATTTCATCATTCGTGAACATCTTCCGGTGACAGGACATCTGGGTGAACCGCGCAATTGCTGGTTGCCGCTTAATGAAATGACAGTTCGTGGCGACAGCAGCTATTTTGCAGAAAATCCAAAATATCACATGTTCCTGCATCCGGAATTTCCTTCGTATAATGATCAGATAAATGCGCGTGATCACCTGCTTGAAAATCATCCTGATCTTAAATTTATCGGTTGTCACCTTGGTAGTCTCGAGTGGAATATCGATGAGCTTGCAAAAAGATTGGATAAATTTCCGAATATGGCAGTTGATCTGGCTGCACGCATCTGTCATCTTCAATATCAATCTGCAAAAGATCGTGAGCGTGTAAGGAATTTTTGTATTAAATACCAGGATCGGCTGTTGTATGGTACCGATCTTTCAGATAATGGCACTAATAATGAAGCTGATCTTGCAAAAAATATACATCAAACCTGGCTTGACGACTGGAAATATTTCACTTCAAAAGCTGAAATGACTTCTGATAATTTCAGGGGGAAATTTGAGGGCTTACAACTTCCCAAAGAGGTGGTCAATAAAATTTACAGCAAAAATGCAATCCTATGGTATAAACTGCCTATTAATTGATCAAAAAAAGAGGCCGGATAATTTCCGGCCCCTGGTGTATTGTATTTTAAGAATATAAAAAACGTTGTCACTGAAGAAGATTCAAGTTTAAGGAATCAGGTTGACATTTCCATAACTGCTTTCGATGTGAACGGAAGATTTTGGATTTTCCGAATTCCCGACAGTACCATTCACCTCATAACTTGTATTTTCACGCATCTTATTCAATTTGCCATCCGGATGCTGGATATTGGCGTAGCGGACTTTGCCGTTGAGCTTATAGGCCGCGTCGGAGGCAATTCCCAGCTTGATACCGGCGTATTTGTTTTCGATGGTGATGCTTTCGAAACCGGCCGGAATCTTTTTCACGGTAAATCCGCCATACCCATTTGTAAGGGTAAGCTTCGCATTCAGCGTTTCAATGGTTGTGCCGGTGTACATTGAATTCATTACCATTGAATTAATGCTCTGGATGCTGAAATTGTCGTATTTTGAATCGGCATCGATCTGTTTGCAATTGTCAATATTCAATCCGGAATAGCGGGTTTCCATCTTTAAATTATCACCTTTCCCCAAACGAAGCTTTGAATAGTGGAGTGTAAGTGCCAGATCATTGGTGGCATCAAGATTGACTTTGCTGTAGGCGATATCCATTGAAAGACTTGGGGATGTAAGTTTTTGTCCGTTAAGCTCCCCGTATTTAATTTCGAAATTGCCTTTCCCGGTCAGGTCTTTCATATTGACGGTGCCATATTTCTGAACTACGGCCAGATCGCGGTCGGCAGGAATTGAGATATGGTAATCGATGCTGAATTCGTTGTTGCCGTTCATCGTATTTTCAATAGAAGTTACAGCCACGACGGTGCTTCCATTCAGGTTTACAGTAACATCGATACTATTGAGCAGATGCCGGGCTTTTTCAGAATCGCCTTCGACCCAAATATCGGCAGAAACGATCACTGAATCTTTACGGTTGTTCTCAATATAAATATTCCCGTATTTATTGTTGATGTCGAGCTTCTGAACCGCGCTGACCGGGTAATTTTTATAAACCTTTTTAGAGATTTTTGTTGCACTTGCACTGATCGACAGCAGCAGTATAAGTACAACTAAAGCATTAAATTTTAGAGTTTTCATGATATTTACTTTTTAATTTTTTTACGTTTTCCAAATCTGTTTTTATAGTATTCACGATATCGAGCTTGGTTTGATAATATTCGATCATCGCATTGATGATCCGTTCGTCGTTGGGATTCGCCTTGTATTCCTGTTGCAGATTCACAAATAAACTGTCCATCTCGGAAAGCTCATGTTTGATCTGGACGATCTCCTTTTTCGATCCGATTCCTTCTTTGGACATCGCTTCAAGATCGCGAATGCCCTTATTGATACGGCTGGTGTAGTAGAACGATGCTTCACCGAGATCACTTTTGCTTACCGCAGCTGTTTTAATTTCAGGTTTTGAGTTTCTGAAGAACACAACCAGGTTTGCTGACAATAAAATGATTACAAGTACTGCCGCCACCTTCAAAAAAGGTGAAAAGTGAA
>JANYLE010000333.1 GCA_025363795.1 Mariniphaga sp.
AATTTTTTTAATATTTTAATCAACAACGGGAATTAAAAAAGAGGCAACCCACATTTCATCGTCAGAACGTAAAGCATGCAGGGTGTTTTCTTTTACCACGAAAACTTCACCTACACTCAATTCTTTTTCTTCGGTTTCAAGAACGCCAAAACCGTTGCCCCTGATGCAGTAGAATACTTCATCAAATTTCTGATGTTTGTGCAGTGATACATTACTGTCGGATTTGATATGATAGACGTTTGTTTTAATCTTTGCGTTGATGAATTCTTTGTCCATTTGTTTATTCCTGTTTTTATAAGTCAATCTATTTATTAATACGAATTTAATATTTTTTTATTGTTTTCTGGGCAACCAGGAAATACCTTTTCTGTCCAACCATTATTGCATTTAATATAAATGTGTCATTGTACTTTTTTTATCGTTGCAGAGGAGGTGCCTTAAAACGTATAATAAAGGTCGTGATTCAGGGCAAAATCGCCTATTCTGGTGTTTTCACCTTTGAAATACTTATTCGTAGCGATAAACAAATTGAGGTTCGTCACCCACTCTTTTTGATTTTTCAATATAACCGGATAATAATTGCTAATCGGATAATAGCGCATGCTTTCTGATGTATATTCGCTACCGGGAATTATTACCTGGAAGCCAATATTAATAAATTCGGTCAGCATTTTCTCATCCTTTATTGACAGTACAGCTGTGAAAGTCCCGGTATAAGTTGCGTTAATGTTAAAACTGTTTGTAAAAATTATCTTTCCATCCTCCGAATTTGAATACAGATTGGCCGGGTAGAGTCCATAGTTGATTGAAAGGTATTCAAGCACCCTGCGAAAGAGTTTATCTTTGCTGATGTTTTTGAAATTATTCACAAACGTATAATGAACCTGGCCGCTTTGATCCAAAGGCATATCAGGATACTTGTTCATCGACTGATTCCAGAGTTTACCAATTTCTGCATATTTTTCCTGCATGATCTCTTTGGACATCATCTTGTTGTACAGCGTGGCTTTCTCGATTGAATCAGTTTGTCCGTAAAGGTTTGATCCAATTATCAATAAAAAGAGGACAAATAAATTTCTCATGGTTAAAGCTTTTGAAGTAAGTATACCAGTCATTTGACCGATGCGGTTTAATTACGTTGATTTACATTCTTGTATACAATAATCATTCCATAACATCGTCTTTTAACCAGTAATTGTCACGATAATGATCTATATTATTTTGCAAGGTTGCATTACTTCCTTTATTGCAATGATGGGTTATCCACCGGTAGTTTGTAACGATAAAAGATTCCAAAATGTCATCTTATTATTTGCCGGGGAGTTACCAACTCAAAACAACGAACTCCTCGTTACAAACGAACTCTTTAAACATCTCTTTTTGAAATCCACCTTGTCCAAATTACATTGATCGCCCTTTCTTTAAACCTTATTTTATTGGGCTACCTTAGTAGTAAATCCAGGCTTAAAACCCACAACCTTATTACCTTATTGGGAGTTGATCGTCTTCGGGATTTATTGGCTACGCCGATAAGTTAATTAGCTTCGCTGATTTTCAATTTACCTTCCTTGGCGGTATTTGTACCATGCCCGTTTCATAAATAAGGTAATAAGGTTTGGATCTGTTTTTTCTTATTCTATTTCTACTAAGGTTTATTTCTTTACAAATAAGGTTTTTAATGACATTGAATTGAGGCGGTTCCAATTTAAGTATATCTTGTTTAATAAAAACGCGTTTTAAACAACCGTTAAAAGCAAATCATGACTTACGTATAAAGAGTTGGTTACAAACGAGGGGAAGCTATGGGTTGCAACATTTTTATAAACCAGAGGGTCTACTAAGGAAATAAATAAAAATTCAAATTATGAAAGTGAAATATGCCTTGATCTTATTAGTTACCTCGCTGCTATTTATTGGTTGGACAACAAGTGACACGAACTGGATTTCCGAAAAGCACAAAGGTTATACCTTATTGTACACTTCAATTGATAAAAGCAATAATAAGGAATACAATCAGCTTATTGAAAATGGTATTCAATCGGTCAATACTTTTTTTAATTCTTCCTATAACAAAGCATTCAATGTTTTCATTTATCCTGACCGGCAATCGTTGGATAGTGTCTGGCAAAAAGACTGGAAGATGCCGGCATTTAAATCGGAATGTTGGATGGTGGCAAGCGGGATTGCTACTAAACTGGATATGATTTCACCTAAACTTTGGGACAAACAATCCTGTGAACATCGCTATTCAGAAACTAAACAAACACAACAACTAATCACCCACGAATTAATTCATATTTATCACGGACAATTAAATGTAAGTCCGGATTTTAGTAATATCGAAGGACTTGACTGGTTTTTAGAAGGTTTGGCAACATTTGCTTCCGGACAATGTGATACATCAAGAATAGCACAGGTTAAAAAAGCTATTGCTGAAAATAATATCCCCGGTAACTTAAATGATTTCTGGACCGGGAGAATCAGATATGGGCTTTCCGGTTCGATGGTAATGTTTATCGATCACAAATATGGAAGAGAAAAGCTCAAGGAACTACTGCCTTTCAATAAAAAACCGGAGATCCTCTCAGCCTTAAAGACGACAGAGACTGAACTATTAAATGAATGGCAAAAATATATTTTGGATTTATAAAACCAACCGCTACTATCCGTTTGTAACGATAAAAAGTTCCAAACTTTAACCTTGTTGTTTGCAGTGAAGTAGTCAACTTAAAATAGCTTATCTTTTTCTGATGCTATCGTAAATACTATTGGAAACAAGGGTAAATTTATAGTAAAAAAATAAATTCTACGTTAAGTGAATTGCAAAACTATAAAAAATGTAATTTTACGTAACTCAAAAAACTAAAACTATGAAAAATGTAATTGTGCTGATTATTTTTTCTCTGTTAGTGTTTAGCTGTAAGAAGAATAACACCGATCCGGGAAATACAAATAATCAAAACGGGAACCAGGGAATTGTTATTAAAGGAAAGATTTCGGTCACTGCTTCGGTAAGCAGCAACGGTTTAAAATCAGGGAACACTTTATCCCTTTCGGATGCCAAAAAAGTACTTGTTTACAGCGGGGCCAGTTATACACTCGTTGACATTGTGAACGGATCATTTACCGCGGGTGCCGAATCGGGTTCTGCCACAGCGCTGGTTTTTCTCGATGCAAACAATAAATACATCGGTAACCTTTTTGCCGGGGGATTGTATGTGTTGCCGCTTGATAGTCTGAAAAACGGGAAGAATACGACGATTGACTTAACAACACTTACATTGTCGGGCACGAGTGTTATTCCTGCTCATAATCCGCTTGGAGATGAGATCCTCATAACCGCAGCTGAAATTAATTGTCTTAAAGCAGTAAGCGGTTATTATGAATCGTTATCCAAGAACATTGATGCCAATAATGATGGTGTTCCGGATATTTTAAGCAATAAGCAGATTAATATTTATACGATGTTTGCGATTTGTGTCGGAAAATGGGGGATCAACACAATTTTACCAACGATTGCAACGGTTGATAAATGTTACATCAATTATACTTTAAATTTCAGGGGCGGATCGGGACTTGATGTATCGGGAAAAAGTTTTGCATTATCGGGTCCCGAAGGTGGCGCTTATAGCGATATTGAACTTCATGATTTCATCATCAATGATACCTTTCTGGCGACCTTTAAACGTGTGACACCTGCACCTATGGATGCACCATGGGGATCAACGTTTTTACCCTTTAAGGGTGGAACTTATACGCTGACGCTTAATGGTAATCAGGCGTATACTGTGAATTATTCAAATATCGGGGTGCAATCCAATTTGTTGCTTGTTATTCCTACCTTACATACCAACAGTGACGGTAAACTGAATTCCATCTCTTTCGACTATGTATTACCGAACGGCAGCACGGTTAATCCGTCAAATATCCTGACAGAAGTCGCCATGCAGCTGAATGATAAAAACCATGCTTACCTTTTTGATAGTTCACGCGATCCGATGACCAGCAAGACAGGATATAAGACTTATACCTTCAAAACTCCTTTAGATATAACAGCGCTTTGGCAATTAGATCTCATCTATATTGATATTTTAGGGAATAAATATGATATCATCTGGCGTTAACGGGTTGGCAGAGATATGGGGGCATAATTTATATCAACCTTTAAATCGTTTTGTGAAATCCCAATAACTCAGACAAAATAGCAATACAAAATAGCAGAGACTAACGATGTGATAATCTTCCAAAAACCAGTTTGGATTTGGAATGTAATTCAACATTTTTATCGGGAAGGAATAGGGCAGAAAAATTGTCAGTCCACCTTTGCCATTTAATAATATTGCGAATGCTATTCCTGCAAGTCCGATTCCAAGATTGGCAATTAAATTTTTAATTCTGAAACTTGTCCAAAAGTGGATGGCAATAATCGCCAATGCTCCAATGAAAAACTTTGTCAGGAAGCTTACTATCTGGTTCCAGTCGGGTGCTGAATTTAAAAATCCCAATTGTGCTTTGATAACACCTAACAAGTATCCATTGACCAAGGTGAGCAGGACAAAAAGAAGGTAGTAGATGCCTATGAGGAAAAATACAAACAGGTATTTACTTAAAAAGACGCTGCTCTTTGATATGGGTAATACGAAGATGTGTTTCCAGGCATTCGCCCGATGTTCGATGTTAAAAAGTAAGCCAATGATGAGGATGATAAAGAGGGGTGTAAACAAGGTGATGCCATTAAATGACCTTGCAAAAATCTCTACCCATGGATTTTCACCTACCTTAGGGATAAACATTTGCCAGTTGTAGGCATAAGTAATAAATACCATCAATGGTATAATTGCGGCCCCAATAAAGGTCAGCCACAAGGCAAATGTATTTTTTGATTTGATGATCTCTGCAGAAAAAGCGGCGGTTATTTTTGACATGCTAATTGTTGGTAATGTTTAAGAAAATACTTTCCAGATCATTGGTGGTGATATTAAAATTGTAAATATCCAACCCTTCGTTAACAAGCGTCTTACAGATATTCGCGACCTGTTCACGATTTTGATAGACTATTTCAAGTCCATATTCACTGTTGTGATTTATTGCATAAGCGCTTTGCAAAACTGCAATTGCCTTTTCATTATTATTCGTTTCAATCCGGATGAATGAATTTCCCAATTTCAGGTCGTGCAATTCCTGAATCGTCCCCTGAAAAATCAATTCTCCGTTGTTAATGATCCCCAAATGATTCACCAGTTTCTCTATTTCAGAGAGTAAATGACTTGAGACTAAAATTGTAATGCCAAATTCTTCATTTAATTTTTGAAGCAGTTCCCTGGTTTCGATCATTCCCTGGGGATCAAGTCCGTTTGTAGGTTCGTCAAGGACGAGCAATTGTGGTTCAGACAACAATGCCAACGCCAATCCCAGCCGTTGTTTCATCCCCATGGAGTATTCTTTTACCTTTGTTTTTGCCGCATTGGTCAGTTTTACAATTTCCAGTACTTCACCAATCCGTTTGATGGGTATATCTTTAATTTTACTGGTTATTTCAAGATTGTCAAAGCCTGTGAGGTGCTCATATAATGAAGGCATCTCAATCATCGCCCCGATGTTATTAAAAATCTCCAATGAGTTATTTGGCATTGATTTGCCAAAGAGTTTTATATTTCCACTATTGGGAGTCAATAAGCCAAGCAAAAGCCGGATCGTTGTTGTTTTTCCTGCTCCATTTGGACCTAAAAAGCCATAAATACTCCCTTTCTCAACTTTTAAATTGATGTTCTTGAGTACTAATTTGTCCTTATTAAAGCCAAAGTGAAGGTTTTCAGTTTCTATGATCGTCATCTTGTTATTATTGCGTTGTTTGAATGTTCCTATTTTGATTCTTTCAAAATAAGCGAAAATAATCATTGTATTGACGCACGGGTTGTGTGTTAAGACGCACGATCCGTGCGTCTCTACAGATCATCTTTTTCGAAACAGACACTGTTTTCAACGCCGGCATATTGTCCGTAGTTTGGAATTGACTTGTAACCGCACTTTTGGTATAGTCCGATTGCTTCGGGTTGTTTTTTACCTGTTTCCAATAAACACTTTTTATAGGAGAGTTCGGCTGTCCATCTTTCCAGTTCGGTTATCACTTTGGTGGCAACTCCTTTTCCCCTTGCTGCCGGTGAAGTGTACATGCGTTTAATTTCCATCGCAATTGGGGAATATTCCTTTATTGCACCACATCCCACAGGCTGATCGTTTTCGTAAGCAACGACAACAAACTTTATCTTATCAATTTTATTGAATTGGGCATAAAATGCCTGTTCATCGCCATCTCTTATGGCAAGGTCTGCATCCAATTCTTTTACAAGTGCAATAAAGTCATGATTGTCTGAGTCTGTTCTGATTAGTTTAATCATCGGATATTTTTTAAAAGATGCTATACATTGTTCGAAAGTTATTCTTCCCGGGTTTTATTACCGGTATCTATTAACAAGTAGGATTTTAGGATCATCTGCAAGAAACATGCTGTTGAAGCCGGATTTAATTCTTCGATAAGAAATGGTTCAGGTTATTCAGCACTTTTTCAGAAAGCCGCTCTTTTGCTTCGGTTGTAAAGCCGGCCGATTGACCGGAGAGAATTACATTATCCAGTTTCCGAAGTTCATCCCCGTAAATTCCAACGCCAACTGAATCAAAAATGGCATAAGATGTTCTGTCTTCCGTCAACCAATTCACTAACGCATCTTTATCGCAGTTTAGACCGATTGAAGTACTTACCAGGATTGAATTTTTTTTCTTTAGTTTAAATTCAGGCGCTGAAATGACAATTGTATGTTTGGGTAAATGAGTTGTGACCACATCACAGGTTTTGAGCAATTCGTCCAGTGGAAGGTATTTTAGCATTTCATTTTCCAATTGGTGCTTTCTTGTTCTGCTGAAATAATAAACCTGCATCCCGAAATGGGTGGCCGTTTTCGCGACCATGAGTCCCAGGGTTCCAAGTCCGATAATGCCCATGCTTTTGTTTTTTAATTCTGTCTGTTCCTCACGCCATTTATTCTTTCCAAGACCTTTAAACAGGTAAATCAATTCTGCAAAGATGAACTCTATCGTTCCATCGTCGCCATAATCTTTAACCCCTTTTACGTCTATTCCAAGTTTCCGGGCTGTCGCAATGTTGACATTGGCCGATTGTTCATCATATAAACTACAGCACATCCCAATAAACTTCAACGATTTGGAAGCTTTTATAACCTCTGCGCCAACAATTGTCTGCCAGCTTACCAATATACAATCCGAATCACTGATGCGCTTTATGATTTCTTCTTCAGTCTTTGGGAAGTCATTATATACTTCAATGGG
>JANYLE010000395.1 GCA_025363795.1 Mariniphaga sp.
GAACTGTTTGACGAAGGCAATCAAACAAGGCTTAAACTTACTCACGCCGGGTTGGAATCTTTTCCGGTTTATATTCCTGATTTTTCACCGCAAAGTTTTGCAGAAGGGTGGACTTACCTGATTGGCACAGCGCTCAAAGAATACCTGGAAAAAACGGCCTGATTATTAGCCTGAATTGCTTTTAAGTCAAGTCTGTCATGAAAGATAAACATTAATAACAATCTTAAATTCTAAATGATGAAACGAGCATGGTCTGACAATCAAAAAATAGGATGTTTATCTTTTTCATGCGAGTTCCACACCGGTGACCCGGAATGAAAGAATGACAACTTCTAATACGAATTGAATATTAATAACATACAAAAATTTAAAAGTGTGAAACGAGCATGGCAGGGCGCAACGAAAGATAATGTTTATCGCATTGCGAGTTCCATGAGTAGAGTCACAGCTATTAAAAGAGATACTTTTCAATTCATAGATATACAATAACTTAATAGTGATATAAACGAATGAAAAGCGTTTTAACGAAGCATCAGCTATATAATTCTTCCGGACAATAAAATCCTCATAACCGCTTTTTGACAGACCTGCAAAAACACACATCCGATTGCGCATCATCAGATGATTTCACAACAACAAGAGGAGTCCGGAACCCTCTTAAAAAAACGGGGCGTATTCTGAAAAGCCATACGAGTAAGAATAAAAATTGGAATAAGATGATAACAGTAATTTTATCTCATGAAGTGAAGGACTATTCAACCTGGAGAAAAGTTTATGATGAAGATGAAATAAACCGTTCAAAAGCTGGAATCAATATGACCAGCGTATTTGAATCTGTTGATAATCCGAATATGATAACCATGATCGGTGAAGCTCCAAGTGCGGAGGCAATCAAAAATTTCATGTCAAATCCAGTCCTGAAAGCGGCCATGGAACAAGGGGGTGTAATCAGTAAACCCGAAGTTAAGCTCATACGGAAAGTGTGATTTAACCGTCATGTGTTTCCAAATTGGTTAAAATAGTAGGATGGTCTTTATTGTAAGACTGTCCTGCTATTTTAATGTTGTTATTATATTGAAAAGCAAACGACTATCTTACAGCCTGATTGAATTTAATCCAATTTTTGTGACATGGCCAGGAACTCATATACTGCGAAGCAAAAGAAGCTCAATTCTAAAAAGTCACCTGCTCAATGAGATTTGGGAAGAATACGATTGCTAATAATTGACTCCGGTGTAAACCCATACAAAAGGAGTTAAGCACCGGAAAATAAAAAAGCCATCCGGGTAAAAGTATTGATTCCAGTATCAAATTATCCAATACCAAAAGTTTGAACACTGCAGGAATTACAGGCAAAAAAGCCAATAAATTTTATTCCGATCAGATATCAATTTACCCTCCTGATTTGCTGTAATGTTTCAAATAAAGTGTTATTTTTACTCGAATCGCTCTTGTTCACGAATCTTTAAGCCATTGGTAGTTGTTTCCTGATAAGAATCCGGATCTCCTGAATGGATTTAACTGGGTTTTTAGTAAATATTGGTTAAAGTCAGATCATTGCAGGGAACATTAATTTATTGAGAATTTATTTTAGAAGTATGAGTCTATTGAAAGCAAGCATATTGGTGATTGATGATGATATTGATGTGCTGACAGCCGTAAGGTTAATGTTGAAAACAGAGGTAGAGGAAGTTATTACTGAGAAAAACCCGGAAAACATTCCCTTGCTCCTCTCCTCCCGGTCATTTGACCTTGTATTACTGGATATGAATTTTAATGCCTCTGTCAATACCGGAAACGAAGGGTTGTATTGGTTAAAACAGATTAAAGCCTTAAAACCCGCAATTTCGGTAATCATGATTACGGCCTACGGAGATATCGACCTCGCTGTAAGATCATTAAAAGAGGGAGCATCCGATTTTATTGTAAAGCCCTGGCACAATGAGAAATTATTATCCACCATTTCAGATATTCTAAAGAAGAAAACACAGAAGACAACTGTCGTTAATATCAAAACACAGAATGATCCCAATTTATTGGGAGAGAGCGATGCAATGCTCGACATCTTTGCCAAAATCAATAAGATTGCGCCAACAGATGCCAATATTTTAATCCTCGGTGAAAACGGAACCGGAAAGGACCTGGTTGCAAAATCAATCCATGATAAATCGTTACGCAGCAATCAGCCGTTTATTAAAGTCGACATAGGTGCACTCACGGAAACGTTATTTGAAAGCGAACTGTTTGGCCATACCAAAGGGGCCTTCACCGATGCCAAAGACGAACGGATGGGCAGGTTTGAAGCGGCAAACGGCGGCACTTTGTTCCTCGATGAAATAGGAAATATTTCTTTGCAGCAGCAAGCCAAATTATTAACAGCCTTACAGAACAGGCAAATCACGCGGCTTGGTTCCAACCAGCCGATACCCGTTGATATCCGGTTGATTTGCGCCACCAATCTTTCGCTCGCGGAATTATCGGATGTAAACCGGTTCAGGAAAGATTTAATTTACCGCATTAATACGGTGGAAATCATTGTGCCCCCATTGCGGAAAAGAAAAGACGATATCGTATTGTTGACCGAGCATTTTACGAAGATTTATTCTACCAAATACTTCAAAGCCAACATCAGCTTCTCCGATGCAGCCTTTCAAAAGTTAATGCAGTATAATTTCCCGGGGAATGTAAGGGAACTGCAATACATCATCGAAAGGGTCATCATCATGTCCGAAGGTGAAGTGATCGAACCGGATGATCTGATCTTTTCACCCATCGAATCTTCCAATCAAAGTGAAGAAAATGAAGAGCATGAAACAAAACTGAGCACACTCGAAAAGAATACCATTTTAAGGGTAATCAAAAAGAACAATGGTAATATTTCGAAAGCGGCAAAAGAATTAGGGCTGACGCGTACCGCTTTATACAGGAGGCTCGGTAAATATGAAAACTAATCAATCCGATTGGGGAATACTATGGCGGGTAATATTGCTGTTTATCACGCTGCTGGCTTTTTCTTTCACACTATTGAAAGAGCTTTATTTCATCGACATTGTACTTTTGCCCGTTATCATTTTTCAGGTGAACGATTTTTATCGTTTGCACAAGAAGACGCGTGAGGAAGTCAACCAGTTTGTAGAATCGATTCATTACAGGGATTTCTCCAGGAACTACAATGTGAAACATGCGCCCGTTGACTTACAATCGCTGCGCGAAGGGTTCAACGAAATCAATTCAACGTTCAAAGTAATCAGCAAGGAGAAGGAGGCGCAATACCAGTACCTTCAAAAAGTACTTGAACTCGTTGATACAGGTATTCTTTCGTTTGTACTTGAAAGTGGTGAGGTGATATGGATGAATGAATCAATTAAGAAAATACTACAGGTCCCTTATTTAAAAACGATTCATTCTCTCGATAAAAGGGATCATGTACTTTATACGCAAATTGTAAACCTTACACCCGGCGAAAGCGTGATCAGTACGATTCACCGCGAAAAAAGCAACCTGAAAGTAGTACTCTCCTCCTCTGTCTTTAAAACGGAAGATGTACAATTTAAGCTCATCGCTTTTCAGAATGTGAACGAAGCATTGGATGAAACCGAAGCAAAGGCATGGCAAAAACTATTAAGCGTGATGACGCATGAGATCATGAACTCCGTAGCGCCTATCTCTTCGCTCGCCACAACCTTACAAAACAGGCTCAAGCAATTTGCCAATGAAACACCCGATCCTTCGGGCATTGCGGAAGACCTCGCGCTTGGTATCGACACGATCCGAAAAAGAAGTGAGGGACTGCTCAAGTTTACCGAAACGTATCGGAACCTGAATAAGATTACCAAAGCCAACCTCGCAAAGGTGTTCGTGAGCGAGTTGTTCGAAAACCTGCACCGGTTAATGCAACCCACCTTTACGCAAAAGAATATCGAGGCTTCAATTATATTGAAAGAACCTTTACTAAGCGCTGAATTGGATGTCGATTTAATTGAACAGGTTTTAATCAACCTGATCCTGAATGCAATTGATGCCGTAAAAAACAAACCCGATCCAAAGATCGTTCTGTCGGCTTATACCGATTCGGATAACCGATTGGTGATTAAATTAGCCGATAACGGATCGGGTATGCCAGAAGACGTACTGGATAAGATATTTGTTCCGTTTTTCAGCACCAAGAAAAGTGGCAGCGGGATTGGTTTAAGCCTGTGCAAACAAATTATGCGGGTGCATAAGGGGAACATCACGGTGCAGTCAAAAGAAAACGAAGGAACCGCATTTTACCTGCAGTTTTAAATTGTAATAGCATGAATTATTCTGAAAGACAGGGATTCAACTAAAACTCTGTCAGGCTAGTTTAATATTCTGATTAAGCAACTCAACATTGAAGTTAACCTTAGCGTTTAATGCTTTGAATACCTTGATTATGGTCTCAAACCTCGCGTCTGTCAAGCTGTTCTCCAACTTGGAAATTTGTGCTTTTTTTACACCGACAAGAAGTCCAAGTTGTTCCTGTGTCAGGTTCCTTTCTTTACGTGCCTGTTTGATTGCTTCTCCAATTAAGTCTAGTCTTAATTCATTTTCAAATTCCTCACGTTTGGGCGTTCCAGTTTTACCAATATGCTTGTCCAACATCTCCTCCAAACTGTATGTTTTCAATGCTTCCTTTTTCATGACAATTCACTTTTTTGTTCAAAATATAACTTTCTCAAATTCTCTGCCTTCTCAATTTCTCCGGAAGGTGTTTTATCTGACTTTTTAATTATTCCGTGAGTTGATATTACAACTGTTTCAGTATTTTCTGTCTTATCCCAAAAGGCAAAAAGCCTGTAGTATGTTTTGCTAAACAAAGTTCTAAACTCCCAAATTTCACCTTTCAGTTTTTTGAAGAGTTCTTTATCGTTAGAAAATCTGGCCTTTTGAATGTTGTAGTAAATTTTTTCTCTAGCCTTTTCGTCAAGGTTGTCTAAAAATGCAACTGCTTC
>JANYLE010000411.1 GCA_025363795.1 Mariniphaga sp.
TTATTGCCGCCAATATTGCAGTGATCTTATCGAACAGGTCATGGACAAGAAATATATTTCAAATCCTGGCAACTTCAAACAGTACCGTAAAATGGGTTGCCGGTGGCGCTGCCTTTTTCCTCGTTTTGATTTTGAATGTTCCGTTCCTGCTCAGCTTATTCCAGTTCGAAAAGATTTCCTTTCCCGAAGCTGTGTTTTGTGTCGTCGCTGGGTTTACGAGTATTGTCTGGTTCGAACTTTACAAGGTATTTAAACAATCTAAAATATAGTTCTGCAGGCACATATAACTACTTCTTTAAAAAAATTGAGTTTACGCTCAATTTTTTTTTGTCCGGGAATTTCTCCTGTTTGATCATCCACAAGGTTTTGGGGAGTTCGATTTATTGATTTTTAGTGCCTCACTAATCGTCTCCGGTCTCAGTTTACCTACATCATTACCCAATAAAGATGAAGGATATAATTTCTATTCTAAGTTCATGCATTTATTTGCTTTGATCGTCATTTTATTATTCTTAATTAATGAAACGAGTCCTTGCTGAGCGGGCAAATATCCATTAGTCAATTCAAAAACAAATTATATTCGGATTGAAGTCCAAACCAGCGGTATTCGCTGTTCAATTACGATGAACTTCTGTTGGCGGTGATTCCAATTCCGACCGAAGATAATTTGCATGGTTGCCAATCTACCAAAAACACTACTTTTGGGCGTGAAATTTTCATAGATGGACCCTATAACTAACGATACTAAACTTTGGGAAGACTTTAAAAAAGGTGAGAAATATGCACTGACGCATATTTATTACCAATATGCTGATCCCCTGTTTCGTTATGGCAAAAAATATTCATTTGAAGACGAGCTGGTTAAGGATGCAATTCAGGATCTGTTTTTCGATCTGATACGGACACGTGCCTCGCTGGGATCTACTGACCGCATTTATTTCTACCTTATAAAAGCTTTGCGACGTAGATTGCTTAAGACCCATGCCGGAACTAGAACCTTGGTTTTGAGCGATGACGAAGCTGAAAATTACTCAGTAAATATTGTCTATTCCATAGAAGATGAATGGATTCATAAAGAGGGGCTTACCAAAAAAGAGAACATTCTCAGGAAAGGACTTGCGGAGTTAAGTCCAAAGCAGCGCGAAATATTGTATTACCGTTATACCTGCGATTTTGAATACGAACAGATTTGCGAAATCATGTCGATGAAATACGATTCTGCCCGGAAAATGGTGTTTCGTGCCCTCAAAACACTACGAGAACACATGGCGGATACTAATTTTACATTCTTCATTATGCAGGTTATCTCGAAAATGGGAAGACCGAATTCAGATGGAATAAGATTAGGTAAAGGCTAATTTTAAAATTCCGGATAGCAAAAGTAAGTGCCTATTAATTGGAGCTTTGTGAAACTTCATGATATTTTCTGTTTTTTTTTCTTTAAGGAAGGCTCTCAATTTTCAAATTCATCATTTTAGCTGCTGCCCTAACTGTTTCTTATTCTGTCTATTCCTTTTTTATTTCAATTGTCGATAAAAATAGTTACTCAACCGAGTCCACAAAAATCATTGTTCTACCTTTCTATAGGTATAACCCATTATAAAGGAACCGACTTTGAAAAAAGAATATCTGCAACTGACAGCTGAAGAACTCCTTGATAAACGCGAATTTATCGCCTGGATGCTTTATGGCCGGCACAAACAAGAATGGGAAGCATTTTTGACAGAAAATCCTGAATTTAAATTGACGGTTAATCAAGCGCGCAAAATTCTGGATCTGTTGCGCGACAGGCATGATCATTTAAGCGACGAGGATCTTTTACAAATCTGGAAAAACATCGAAAGCTTTGATGAACAGACCCGGAACCGAACACGTCAGATCAAACTCCATGCAGTAATGCGCTATGCAGCTGTGCTGATTATTGCAATATCAATTGGTTCAGTGGGCTATTGGGGTTTCAATCAGTACCGGAGATCGTATGTCTATAGCTCAACTGCTGATTCGGGAACGGGTAACCAGTCGCAGCTTCACCTTTCGAATGGAACAACAGTTGATCTGGAAAAAGAAAATTCGAAGATTGCAATGAATGGCGATCAGAAAATTGTGATCGACAATGAAAAGGTGATCGACTTACGCAAAACCAGTCAAGCGGATGATTCAAAGATGAATGAAGTGGTCATCCCATTCGGTAAGAAATCTCAGCTTATTCTCGAAGATGGTACCAAAGTTTGGTTGAATGCCGGAAGCAGAATGGCCTTTCCGACTAAATTTAATGGTAAGAAACGGGAGGTTTTTCTTGAAGGAGAAGCCTACTTTGAAGTGGCTCACAACCTGCGCAAACCATTTGTTGTCAATACTGATGAAATCGCAATTAAAGTATTAGGCACCAGATTTAACCTCTCTGCCTATAAAACAGATAAACTAACGGAAACCGTGCTGCTTGAAGGAAAAGTTACGGTAAGTGAACTTTCGGTTTTAGGATTTCTGAAGAGTGAGACCATCCTGTCACCAAATCAAAAAGCGAGCTATAACCGAAATAACCGTTCCATATCCATTATCAACGTCACAGACGCTGATCTGGCTATTGCATGGACGGAAGGGTGGTTTAAATTTTCACAACAGAGCCTCAATGATGTGCTAAACAAACTGGAGCGGTATTACAATGTTCAGTTTGTTTTCGATAGTAAATTCCCGACAACCGATTTGATATCGGGCAAATTAGATCTTAAAGAATCTGTCGAGTCGGTGATGATTGCCTTAACTGATGTAGCTGATATCCAATACCGCATTAATGGAAACAAAATTAATATTGAGAAAAAAATCAACAGGCTAAAAATGAGAAAATAAAAAAGTCGGTAAGTCTGCCAACTTACCGACTTAGGTGATTGATAATAATAACGTTTAATTAAAAACTTTTCAAATTTATGAAAAAAAAGTGTAAATGGGAATGCTTCCCTCCAGGAAGTGTGTCTAAAATTTTATTACGAATGAAATTACTAACATTCTTCGTCTTTGTGTCAATGGTCACTGCCTCGGCGAGTTCCTATTCCCAGCAAACCAAATTCAACCTGAAATTAAATGGGGTAACAGTCAGGCAAGTATTTCAGGAAATTGAATCGAACAGTGAATTTATCCTGCTTTACAACGAAAAACAATTGGATGCAAACCGGAAGGTTGATGTAAAAGCAGATAATGAGACTGTTGAAACAATTCTTAATCAGGTTTTTGAAAGCACCAGGAACACCTATAAAATTTACGACCGCCAGATTGTGATATTGGCGGCTGAGACTAATGAATCACCTACCCTAATCAAGTCCGAGACATTTTCGGAGCAAAAAAAGGAGTTCTCAGGAACTGTGAAAGACAGCAAAGGACTTTCAATTCCGGGAGTAAGTGTTGTCGTAAAAGGTACAACCACAGGGACAATTACTACCAATGATGGACAATACAGAATAATGGTACCTAACGATGCCAAAATTTTGGTGTTCTCGTTTGTAGGGATGAAAACACAAGAACTGAAAGTTGGGAATCAATCAGTCTTGAATGTTTCAATGGAAGATGAAACGATTGGAATTGAAGAGGTCATTGCAATAGGCTACGGAACGGTGAAAAAAAGTGATTTGACAGGTTCTGTCACATCTGTAAAAAGTGATGAAATAAAAGCATTTGCTTCATCTAATGTAATGCAATCACTTTCGGGTCGTGCACCGGGAGTACAAGTTTCGCAAAATACGGGAGCACCGGGAGGATCAGTAAGTGTACGTATTCGTGGAACAAATTCGATTCAGGGTAGTAATGAGCCATTGTATGTAATTGATGGATTCCCATTTTCAGGAAGCAATCCTACGGTTTTGAGCAATAGCGACATCGAAAGTGTTGAGATTCTCAAGGATGCTTCTGCTACTGCTATTTATGGTTCACGTGGCGCCAATGGTGTTGTATTGATTACAACAAAACGAGGGAAAGCTGGTAAAACAACGGTTGACTTTGAATCAAGTTATGGTGTTCAAACCTTGCGGAAAAAGCTAAATTTAATGAATGCCAAAGAATACGCAACATTCTATAATGAACAGGCAGCCAACGATAAACTTGCTCCTTATTTCACGCAGGATCAGATTAATGGTTTTGGGAATGGTTACGATTGGCAGGATATGGTTTTTGTGGCAGCCCCTATTTCAAATACTACCTTGTCGATTAACGGTGGCAATGAAAAGACAAAATTTTCTGTGTCGGGAACGCTCTTCGACCAACAGGGGATTATTAAAGGCAGTAATTATAAAAAGTATTCGCTTCGTGCCTATTTTTCAACCGAAATCAATAAAATGTTATCGTTTGAATATGGCGCAACTCTGACCAAAAACACAACTTCACGTCAGAATTCATCAGGGGGAAACAGAGGTCAATCGCTTATTGGAGGGGCAATATCGGCTCCGCCAACACTTACTCCGTACAATGACGATGGTTCATACCGGGTATTGGCAACGGCTTATCCGTTTATCTCTAATGTAATTATCAACCCATTGAATTTTATCAATGAACAAAAAGATGATGGTGAGAGCAATATTGTGCTGGCCAATGCATCTTTAATTTTCGAACCAATTAAGGACCTTAAATTGAAAATTTATGGTGGTGTTGAAAATACAGATTACAGAAGCGATTATTATCAAACAACCAATTTTGTAAATTCGCAAGGAAGTGCCTCTGCCACATCATCAAACAATGTGAGTCTTTTAAATGAAAATACATTAAGCTATAACAAGACGATTAACGACAAACATAGCTTTGGAGCTGTGATTGGATTTACTTACCAGGACTTCTTGTATCGCTATTTGGGCGGATCAGGGAATGGCTTTTTAAGTAATGTTACCGAAGATTTTGACCTTGGAGGAGCCAGCACACCGGGTATACCAAGTTCGAGTTACTCTAAATCAGTTTTAATGTCATATCTCGGACGTATCAACTATTCCTTCAATAACAGATATTTGTTTACTGCAAGTATTCGGGCCGATGGATCTTCCAAATACAGTGAAGGTAGTAAATGGGGCTATTTCCCGTCAGGGGCATTTGCATGGAAAGTAAAAGAAGAAGGATTCATGAAAGATGTTGAGCTCATTTCCGACTTAAAGTTTCGCTCCAGCTATGGTTATACCGGAAGTCAGGCTATTAATGCCTATGCTACCTTAAATCAACTATCATCCAATAAAACAATATTTGGTGATGCGTTGTATAACGCAATTGCGCCTGGAACAACACTGCCGGGTGATCTGAGATGGGAAACAACTGAACAAGCTGATATGGGATTTGATATTGCCATATTAAAAAACAGGTTTCGCCTTAGTGCCGATGCTTATCTGAAGAATACGCGTGATTTATTGAACTCTGTTAAACTGCCTTCTTCACTTGGTTTTACACAAACTATTCAGAATGTTGGACAAATCCGGAATAAAGGATTGGAACTCTCATTGGATGCGAAGATATTAACCGGTGAATTCAAATGGGATATGAATGCCAATATTGCGTTTAACCGGAGTAAGGTTATAAAACTATATGGTGGTCAGGAAATTCTGACAGGTAGTGTCAGTGTGTCGTTTATCACCGACAATTCCAGCTTGCTGCGGGAAGGTTTGCCTATGGGCGTTTTTTATGGCTTTAAGAAGGATGGATACGATGCAACCGGCAAAGAAATTTATAAAGATTTGTCAAGTGCAAATGGAAAGCCTGATGGCATCATCAATCAATTTGATAAAACAATTATTGGTGACCCAAATCCCGATTTTATATATGGGCTAAACTCCACGATGTCCTATAAAAATCTCGAATTGACATTGTTCTTTCAGGGATCGCAAGGCAATGACATTGTTAATGTGAGCGCTGTAGGCAATACCCTTGATTATGGTTTTGGTTTGAATATGACCAAAGATGTATACAATGACCACTGGACTCCAACCAATACCAACGCAAAGTATCCGGTAATAACAAGAAGTTCATCGATGAGGTATTCAGACCGTTTAGTCGAAGATGGCTCGTTCCTTAGGTTAAGAAATATTCAATTGATGTACACTTTACCTACTCAGAAATTAGGGATGAAATGGTTCCGCAATTTGCAAATTTATGCCAGTGGACAAAATCTACTGACATGGACAAAATATTCGTGGTGGGATCCTGAGGTAAACTCACAGGGAGGTGCCAATTCAACAGCGCAGGGGATCGATCATTACTCCTACCCAACAGCTAAGAGTGTAACACTCGGAATTAAAGTAGGTTTCTAATCAGTAAAACGAAGAATCATGAAGAAAATATTATATGTCATACTTGCATCTTTCATCCTTTTCTCCTGTAAAGATGCCTTGGTTGAATCGCCGAAATCATTGGCGGTGGAAACCTTTTACAATACTCCTGCTGAAGTTGAAGCTGCAACTGCTGCAATATACTCTCCTTTGCGTGACGGTGGTTGCATGGGCGGACTTTATCCAACTCAACTGGAATGCTATACTGACTATGGTTATGGTCGTGGAAGTCATGCGATGTTAAGTAATTTTCAAGGACTTGACGGAACAAATCAAACCAAGACGGATGGATTCTGGGGCTATTTTTACTTAAGTATACGAAACGCCAATATCGTTATCGGAAATACACCCAAAGGCACGAAACTTACTCCGGCCGACACCTGCAAATATATTGCTGAAGCCAAATTTTTACGTGCGTTTACTTATTTTACAATGGTTCGGAATTGGGGAGGAGTGCCAGTCCGCACTGAAAAGAACATGACCGTGCAAAACATCAAACGCAATACCGTTGATGAAGTGTATCAATTAATCTATAGCGACCTGAAATTTGCAGAAGCTAACTTACCCGACAATGCACCGCTGGTAGGAAAGCCATCAAAATGGTCCGCCAAAACGTTGCTTGCTGATGTTTATTTCAATCAGGGAAAAAATGCTGAGGCCCGTGATAAAGCGAAAGAGGTGATATTATCCAATAAGTATTCGTTAGTCCCTGTTACTATAGCCGATGATTATTCGAAAATTTTCGGGCCGGAAGTAATTACTACTTCGGAGGAGATCTTCTATTTGAAATTTTCAAGACTGGGTAGTTCTATGGGATTTTCATACTTGATGTATCTCAATCATCCGGGGACTAAATATTACGGCGGAGGAGGTTATTATACGGTTTATAGCACTACTGATAATTCAGTAATAGCAAGTTGGGATAAGAAAGACTTGCGTTACTCCTTGTGGTATCCCTATAATATCGGGCTTGGTGCGAACACGATCCTGACAAAGAAATTTATCGATCCGCTTGCACCGAATGCTAATGGCGGTGGTAATGATTATCCTTTGTACCGCTATGCCGACGTGTTATTGATGTATGCAGAGGCAGATTGCAGGGCATCTGGTGCTCCATCGGCTGATGCAATCGAAAAGCTAAACATGGTACACAGACGAGCCTATGGAAAAAATCCAATGGTGGCTGATGCATCAGTTGACTTTAAACTTGCCGATTATAACAAAGATTCCTTTAATGATCTTGTTCTAAGAGAAAGAGGCTTCGAAACACAATTTGAAGGTAAACGATGGTTGGATTTGAAACGAACAGGTAAAGTTAAAGCAATTATCCTGGCTGCAACCGGTAAAGTAGTGGCAGACAAACATCTGCTTTGGCCAATACCTGTGTCGGAGTTAAACTACAATTCCGCAATTGATCCTACAAAGGATCAGAATCCGGGCTATTAATGCTACTTTAGAGATTTATTAAAGAAACAGGAGGATAGTTCTTTCCTCCTGTTTCTTTAAAGTTTGGTTTCGAGTCAACTTAAGCTGGAATAAACTGATTTTAACTATGAACAGAATTTTTATCAGACTTCGGTCTATTGGATTGGTCTTCTATTGTGTTTCGATGCTGTTACTCTGTGCCTGCGGCAATAGAAAAAGTAATCCCGATGAATTTTCGGCCGATATCATTATTTATGGCGGCACATCTGCAGCTGTAACGGCCGCTGTTGAGGCCGTTCAATCCGGGAAAACAGTTTTGGTCGTTTCACCGGACACTCATCTTGGTGGTCTTTCATCCGGGGGACTGGGATTTACCGATACAGGTGACAAATCAACAATTGGAGGCTTATCACGTGAGTTCTATCACAGGGTATGGCAACATTACAGCGATTCCACGTCATGGAAATGGCAAAAACATGCTGAATTTGGCAACAAAGGTCAGGGAACAGTGGCAATGGATGGTGAAAATCGTACCATGTGGATTTTCGAACCACACGTAGCAGAAAAGGTCTTTGAAGATTTCATTAGCGAAAATAAAATCACGGTTCTGCGTAATGAGTGGCTCAACCGAACCGACGGAGTGGTAAAAAAAGAGGGGAAGATTGTTTCGTTCAAAACCCTTTCAGGAAAAACCTTCTCGGGAAAAATGTTTATTGATGCCACTTACGAAGGTGATCTGATGGCTGCGGCCGGAGTGTCATACCATGTTGGCCGGGAAGCTTGCTCCGTGTATAACGAAACGTGGAATGGCGTTCAGGCTGAAGTCTTTCAGCACGGACATCACTTCAAAGATAAAATTGATCCGTACAAAACGCCTGGCAAACCCGAAAGCGGCTTGTTATATGGTATTTCTTCCGAGCCGATTGCAAAGAATTGTACGGGAGACAACAAGATTCAGGCATATTGTTTCCGGTTATGCATGAGTAATAACAAAGAGAATCTGGTCCCTTTCCCAAAACCGGAGAATTACGATCCTGCGAATTATGAATTGCTAGGTCGTGTATTTGATGCAGGATGGAGAGAGTGGTTTAATAAGTTCGACCTGATACCTAACAGAAAAACAGATACCAATAACCATGGGCCGTTCAGCAGCGACTTTATTGGGATGAATTACGATTATCCGGAAGCTTCGTACGAACGCAGAAAAGAGATCATCAAAGCGCACGAAGATTACCAGAAGGGGTTACTTTATTATGTGGCCAACGATCCGCGGGTTCCAAAAGACATTCAAACCGAGATGCAAAAGTGGGGATTAGCCAAAGATGAGTTTACCGACAATGGAAACTGGTCGCGGCAGTTGTACATCCGCGAAGCACGACGTATGATCGGCGTATATGTGACCAGCGAAAATGATGTACTTGCCAAACGCGAAGTCCCTATGCCTATTGGAATGGGTTCTTACGCAATGGATTCGCATAATGCTCAGCGTTATGTCACCTCCGAAGGATTTGTGCAGGATGAAGGTGATATTGGTGTGTCGCCCGAATCACCCTATTCTATCTCGTATGGTTCAACCCTTCCCAAGAAGGAAGAATGCAAAAATCTGTTAGTCCCTGTTTGTGTATCCTCGAGCCATATTGCCTATGGATCAATTCGAATGGAACCTGTTTTTATGATTTTGGGGCAGTCGGCTGCAATCGGAGCATGCATTGCAATTGATAAAAAACAAGCGGTGCAAGATATAACCTATGAAAATCTGAAGGAAAAACTGCTCGCAAGGAAACAGGTTCTTTCTTTGCCATAACTGATTGTTTTATTAATCTTAAAATAACTGATAATTGAAAAGGATGAAACCAGGCGGCTTCATCCTTTTACTAATCTAACCAACCTAAACGAACAAGATATTTGCAATTATCGGACCATTTTAATCGCCCTCCTAAATTGTTTGGTTGTCTTGTCCTGAAAAAAGTTGACTAAAAAAGTCAACACTATGAAAGATGAACGTATTAGAATTAAAATCTCCCTCCCTGGACCAAGGTATACTGAATCCTCTAAGCGGATGGTTGTTCGGGAATTTGAACAGGGATTTCTGAACAAGGATCAATTAATGACGAAGTAAGGAATTGGAGGTCATTCATGTGTTTTGGAATGGTGCAGGATATATGGTAAATTGCCTTATTCAACGCCAGAGTTAGCACCCAATAATGAACGACCGATGAAAGATCCGCAGAAGCAACGAATCAAAGATTTAGAGAACCAGCTCAAAATTGAGAAGTTGAAAGTGCTCGCCTACGAGAAGCTCATTTCAATAGCAGAGCAGGAAGAAGGAATCACTATATTAAAAAAAGACGTAACCAAACAATTAGATCGCTTGCACAGACCTATCCCAGAGAAATAAGTATGTTTTGTGAATTGTTTGGTTATAGCAAACAAGCGTATTACAAAGCAAAAACTCGTACCTGATGCTTTGCAGATAAAGAGCAGAAGGTCAAAAATGCAGTTCTGCTTATCAGAAGGCAAATGTCACGCCTTGGTGGGAAAAAGCTACATTATCTATTGAAAGAGGGAATTGACAGTTATGAAGTTAGCGTAGGAAGGGATAAGCTGTTTACTATACTGCGACAAGAAGGTTTGCTTATAGTCAAGCGTAAGAATTATACAGTCACAACCAATTCAAAGCACGGGATGCTTAAATACCCCAACCGGGTCAGAAGTGTTGCACTTATCAGACCGGAACAAGTTTGGGTTGCCGCTATCACTTATCTGAATACCGGCAATAGTAATTTCGCAACGTCGGCATCCTAAAGAAAGACCATTCCCTGAAATGCCTGGGTTTCAGAATTGCCTGGGATCTTGAGAACAGAAGTAATAGATCCATTTAGGCTAATTTGATTTTTTTAGTGACGAAATAATTTCTATTTTCCACTTTAAAATAATTTTCCCACTTGTTCGTCTACCTCCATATAGACAATTTAATTTAAATCCCATTGGCGCAACGAAAGCAGCGTATTCAACATGCCGTGCAAAATTATGGGAAGCGTATGCTCCGGTTTATACGAAGCCACGTAAAAAATGACAAAAAGGCCGAAGATATTCTTCAGGATGTATCTGCCAGCTAAGTTCAATCATAAAAACTGAGCCCATCGTTGAACTAAGCTCATGTCTTTTGCTCACAAGCTAAAACAGGATCGTGGACAAAAATCGAAAAATGATCACCATCACTGACAGGCCTGGTTTACGAAGATGAGGACTATAAATGGTTTTGCTGGAAGCATTGCTTGCGGACTTTAAATTAAAAGGTAAAACTCTATTCTTTAACTGACGGCCTTTGCCAAAAGAAAAGCGGCTCCGGCGGCGATTATTCCTATGAAAGCCACCTTTATTGTACCTTTTAAGAGCGGTTGTCCCGTCATTTTACTTTTGAAATATCCAAAGATGATCAATGCCAATATTGTGACAAGGCACGATAAATTGAAAGCTGTATGATTATCACTGAAAAGGATATAAGGCGATAAGGGGATGAATCCTCCAACGAGGTAAGAAATTGCAATGGTACCCGCACTTACAGCTGCCCGGTCTTTTTCAGGCTTTTCGAGCTTTAACTCGAGTTTCATCATAAAATCAGCCCAGCGATTTTTGTCTTTACTGACTTGTAAAGCTACTTGTTTACTTAATTGTTCGGCGACTCCCAAACCGGTAAAGATATCCTCCACCTCTTTTAGTTCGATAAATGGAACGGCCTCAATTTCGTCGTATTCTCTTTGTAATTCAGTTTCATAATGCTCTACTTCAGTTTGTCCGGCAAGATAACCCCCCAATCCCATTGAAATACAGCCAGCTGTTATTTCGGCCAAACCAGATATTATGATCAGATGATTCGTACTGAGGACGCCGCTTAAACCGGCAGTCAAAGCAAACGGGACCGTCAAACCATCAGACATTCCGATGATAATATCTTTTACTAACGTGGTATTTTTGTTGTGAAGCTCCATAACTAATTGGAAGATTATTATTTATTTACTGCTGACTGGTTGGCAACAGCATTAATCGCCTCCTGGATCTTTGCCTCATCACCCAGGTAATAATGGCGGATAGGATGAAGCGCTTCGTCGAGTTCATAAACAAGAGGGATACCGGTTGGGATATTTATTGCGGCAATATCGGCGTCTGAAACATTGTCGAGATATTTAACCAGCGCACGCAGACTGTTTCCATGAGCAACAATCAAAACCGACTGCCCTCCCTGAATTAAGGGTGCAATATTTTCGTGCCAGCATGGGAGGAATCGTGCCACGGTATCCATGAGACATTCAGTTGCCGGGAGTTGTTCGGGCAGCAGAAGTTTGTAACGTTTATCGTGGCCCGGATGCCTTGGATCGGCTTCTTCAAGTGCTGGGGGGCGGATGTCGTAACTGCGCCGCCATAAGTTGACCTGCGCTTCACCGTATTGTTTGGTTGTTTCAGACTTGTTGAGTCCCTGCAAAGCGCCATAATGCCGTTCGTTCAACCGCCAGTCGCGGATGACGGGAATCCACATCAGGTCCATCCCGTCGAGCACAATCCATAAGGTTCGGATGGCTCGTTTCAGCACCGAAGTAAATGCAACATCAAAAGTAAATCCATGTTCTTTCAGTACACGACCTGCCTGCAATACTTCTTCTTTTCCATGATCGGACAAATCAACATCTGTCCAGCCACTAAAGAGGTTCTCTTTGTTCCATACACTTTCGCCGTGACGCAAGAGAACCACCTGTCGGGTATTCAGTTTTTCTTCTTTCATGTGTATATAATTTGTTTTTTAAAGGCCACATGGAATTAACTCCGTTGATCTTCGATTCGTCCCGATAGATCGGGGCTCATTTCATATAAGTCAATGAATATTAAAGAATTTAACAACAATTGAAAACCAATAAAAAAGAAACAAATAATGAAAATTAAAGATTAATGGTTTTTAGAAGTTTTTTTAAGGTATTTGCCGAATGTTTAAAAAATTCCTGCTCTAGTTCTGACAATTCAAGTTTCAGGTATTGGTCCACTCCATTTTTATTAACGTGTGACGGAATACTAATACACACATCACTAATGCCGTAGTAGTCTGTAATTAAAGTAGATACCGGCAATATGGAATTCTCGTTTCGCACAATGGATTGTGTGATTTTAACCAGGGACAGTGCAATTGAATAGTTTGTAGCTCCTTTTGCCAGAATAATCTGGTAAGCTGCATTCTTTACTTTCTCAAATATTTCAGCCAGTTCATTTTTAACATTCTCAAGTCCGGCATAGTCAGCACAATATTTTTCGATGGCCATTCCGCCAATAGTAGCGTTACTCCATAAGGGTAATTCAGTATCTCCATGTTCGCCAATAATATACGCGTGTATGTTGCTTGGATCGACTTTGCAATATTCGCTGATCATGTATTTTAATCTCGCCGTATCCAATACGGTTCCGGAGCCTATTACACGGTTCGGAGGCAAACCTGATATTTTCAGAGTCACGTAAGTAAGAATATCGACTGGATTTGTAACAACCAGAAGAATTGCATTTGCAGCATATTTTATAATTTCAGGGATAATTGCTTTAAAAACTGTGACATTGTCTTTCACCAGATCAATTCTGCTCTGCCCCGGTTTTTGCTTTGCACCGGCCGTGATGACCACAATATCGGCATCTTTGCAACCTTCGAACCCTGCTGCATATATCTTTGTAGGATGCGCAAAGCTTAAGCCATGATTTAAATCCATACACTCACCGTTTGCGAGTATTTCATTTTTATCGACTAAAACAATTTCTCTGGCTAAACCACTAATCATTAGTGAGAAGGCAAAAGTACTGCCCACGTTGCCAGCACCAATTATTGCAATTTTAGGTTTTAATGATTCCATCGTAATTTTTAATAGTGAAAGTTCAGAAGCACGAAGTGAAAAAGTCTGCTATCTGCTTTATCTCTCCCATAAAATCTTAGCAATTTCAAGTGGTACCGAAACATTTTTTAAGGAAGGGATAGCCCTTGCAGTATAATCTGAAGCGGATCTTGTTGCAGTTACCGAAGCAAAAAACCGGTAACAGTTGTTTATTCCTCCCAGTTTCTCACCTTGTGTCATCTTTTGTAAAATAGCAGGTTCCCCATTAATTCCATTGGCAAAAAGTTCGACTTGTATGGTATCAGGATCAACCTCATTGAGATAAACCTGAACTTCGAACTTATATTGAGATTCAATCGTTTCGGACCTTACTTCCCCAAATCGTATTGCGGACCATTTTTGATCAAGCGTCTGAATTTCAAGCATGATTTGCTTTCCTAACTCCCCATTATTTGCTACGTGCTCAAGATAGGCGGTTGCTGCAGGCAGGTAATGTTGTTCGGTATATTCGCGTACAGTTCTGTCAGCCGAGAATCTTGGAGTCAGTTGTGCCATACTTTCGCGCATTCGCGCGATCCACATTGTCGGAATGCCCGCTTCATTTCGGTTATAAAACTCAGGTACCACTTCCTGTTCGAGTAAATTATACAACTGTTCGGCTTCTATCGTATCCCAAACCGGATCATCACCATGTTCGACTCCATTTCCCAAAGCCCAACCAACCTCGGGGGTGTAAGCTTCAGCCCACCAGCCATCGAGAACAGAAAGATTAATCCCGCCGTTTACAAGGACCTTCATACCGCTTGTTCCGCTTGCTTCCCATGGACGGCGTGGTGTATTAATCCAAACATCGACCCCTTGAACCAACTTCTCCGACACATGCATGTCGTAATCAGCAAGGAATATCACCGGAGGATGCACACCTTCCTGCCTTATAAAATTCATCCATTCTTTAATTAAATCCTGACCTTGCTGATCGGCTGGATGTGCCTTCCCCGATATTACGAGTTGTACAGGAAACTTAGGATTTGTTAATAAACGCAGAAGACGTTGCTGATCGTGCAATAATAAATTGGGACGTTTGTAGGTGGCAAATCGCCTCGCAAATCCGATTGTCAGAACATTGGGGTCGAATGAATGTTTGGCGCGCTCAGCTGATTCCAATGTATGACCAGCTCCGAGCAATTGCCTCGAAACAAACTCGGTTGAAAACTGGATTAATTCCTTGTTTGCATTGGTTCGCATTTCCCAAAGCTTTTCATCCGAAACGCTTCTGATATCATGCTCCAAAGATTCGTTCATCCCCATCCATCGGTCTTTGCCACAAGCATCTGTCCAGATTTGGTCTGCTTCTTTTGAGTCCCAGGTTGGCATATGAACGCCATTGGTAACATGACCGATTGGCACTTCATTAGTTGGCCAATTGGGAAACAAAGGTTCAAAGATATGACGGCTGACTTCTCCATGAAGCCTGCTTACTCCGTTTACAGCTCCGCTTCCCCTGACAGCAAGATAGGCCATCTTAAAGGTTTCTGCCTCATCCCATTTATTCTTGCGACCCATTGCCAACAATTGGTGACGGGTTATCCCCAATTTTTGTTCTGCGTATCTGCCAAGGTATTGCTCAATAAGCGACGAAGAAAAAGAATCGAAACCAGCGGCAACTGCCGTATGGGTTGTAAAGAGATTGCCAGCTCTTGTGGCTGCAAGGGCAACATCAAAGGATTGCCCTGTATCTTTCATGAAACTATAGGCACGTTCTAAAATTGCAAATGCTGCATGCCCTTCGTTGAGATGACAGATCTCAGGATGAATCCCAAGCGCTTCCAACAAACGCCATCCCCCGATTCCAAGTACCATTTCCTGTTTCAGCCGAAGCTCTGAACCACCACCATATAATTCGCTGGTTATTCCGCGATGAACAGGAATATTTGCGGCATCATTACTATCCAGCAAATAGAGTTTTATCCGGCCTACCTGAACCTGCCAGGCACGCAGCCAGACGGAACATCCCGGAAGAACAATCTCTAACCGCAACCATTCGCCATTTGGTTCTCGCAAAGGTGTAATCGGCAATTGTCCGGGGTCGTTAAAGGGATAAAGTGCTTGCTGCACACCATTCTTATCGATCTCCTGACGAAAGTATCCCTGCTGATAAAGCAATCCTACACCAACGACTGGAACGCCAAGGTCACTTGCAGTTTTAAGCTGATCGCCTGCAACATTCCCCAGTCCTCCCGAATAAATTGGAAGGGCTTCGCTCAGCATGAATTCCATGCTAAAATAGGCGACACAATTCAGCACAGAATTTGGATAGCTTTTTTGAAACCAGGCAGGCGATGAGTTCGCAACCTTCATTGAATCAATAAGCGAATCTATCTTAGCCCGAAATTCGGGATCGTTCATTACCATTTGGAACTGATCGCGCGAAACTGTTTGCAGAACGACCCAGGGATTATGAGTAAGATCCCAAAGATCAGGGTCAAGTTTTCGCCATATTTCATCAGATGCATGATCCCACGACCATCTCATGTCGAGCGCAAGTTCAGAAAGCGTATCTAAACCCTCAATATCGTGGGGTAAAAAACTATATACCGGTTTTTTAATTGTTGTTTTTGTGTTCTTAGCTTCTTCGTTAGAAGTGTGATGCTTATGGTTGAAGATCGACATGTTGAAAGAGTTTAAACTATTTCCGTTTTTTTGTTGGTATTATTAGAAGAGCTATTTCCGATTGTTTCCTTACTGCCTTGCAATAAAGTTGGTGTTTTTGTCTTTTCGTCTCATTTTTATAAATGATTTTTAGATGTACTAAATTGAATATATTAACAAGAAAAATGTTACACAACTGTTGGAAAAGTTTATATCATTCACACATTTTTTGGAAATGAGTTTCGCCTCTTTTTGTGATAACAAAAAGATGAGGACTAACCTATAATAATGATTTGCTGATGCAACTGCCAAGTGCCTTCACACGTGAGCAACTATGGTTGGGTTGGCTATGCCATCAGTGATATGGGTCGGTCGGAGAATACTTGTTGCTTAGTATATAACTTTCAGAGATTTCCAAAGCTACGGAAGAAAGTGGCAAAAATTGAGAACGTGTAAGGCAAAACCAAGAACTCCTGATTAAAACGACAGTATTTCTTTAGAAGGGCTATGCGGAGTCAACTTTTTAAGTTCCGGGACAGGTTCTTTAAAAGTGCGAGATTTGAGCATCCCCAATGAAGTAGATAGCCTATCCTTGTCAGCTTCTATTGGTGAATAAGGTTACCCGATTACCAGTTGGTTTTTCTTTCCGTTTCATTGTCCCAAAATTAACAAATGTCCAACGTGGTCGCTTAATATTTTGTCTGAGGTCCAGGATGCGAATTCTAAGTCTTTGTTGACTAAAAGGTTGTTAATTAAAACAAGCTCCTCAACAGTGTCAACCGCATCTGCCCAGATATGTCAGTTTTATTTTAATCAATTAAAACGGTTACCGTTTCGTAAGCTTCAAATCTTTAAAATATCCTTCGGTACCTACGTCAACCCATAACCCGATAGCCCCTGAGGAATCAGCGCCATGTTTTAAATCGTTTACAATCAGGCAGGGTTGAATGGCATCATTTATAAATAGCTGAGCCTTTGAATCCTTAACGGTGATTCTGATTTTAATCCACTCATTAAGTGCCATATCAGCATAAGACTCGTATTTTCCGGGTGTCTCTTGTCTGGTTCTGGTGAAAGGAAAATCGGGAAAAGAAAAATACTGAAGGGTGTGATTTCTTCTTGTCTGGTCGTCTGCATGTGCATTGGTCGGGCAGATATAAATACTTTCGAATTTGGTATTATCCTCGTTTATTCGAAATGCAACTCCAATAAAACCTCTTGCAAGCTGGTCCGCATCCAGCAAGAGCCTGCTCAATACCGATACCTCAATTGTTCCGTTTTGAAAATTTGTTCCCTTTTATTTTAACAAAAGTGGGTTGGTCAACTTCTTTTAAAGCAGGGCTCTTCGTGACCTTAACTACGTCTTTGCCCATTAGTTTTTCAACCGACATGGATATTTTTCTCCGAGGATTTTTGTTGGGCAAACGCAAAGCTTGTCAAGCCAATAATGGCAAATAGCAGAATAATTTTTTTCATTGGTGTAAGTATTTAATATCCTGGTTTTTTGTACAAATTTTCAAGGTTCGGACGAATCTCTACATCATATACCTTTTCCATCCATTCACTTTCGGCTACCTCTTCAATCGCAACCGATACCGCAGCTTCGGGTTTGTTTGTGATGCTCATGATGACTTTTGTTATTTCTTCGCTTAGTTTGCTTTTTTGTTCTTCTGAGCTTCCCGGATACATTTTTACGACTACATGGGGCATAATTTAAATTTTTGAGTGTTTATATATAACTGATGACTATTTTTAGTCACAACTAATGATAGGATTCATTATCATTTGGAAAATCGGCAGCCTTTACGTCTTTAATATAATTTGAAACTGCATTCGTTATTACTGTGTGTAAATCCGCATACCTCCTTAAAAACTTAGGCGAAAATTCCCTGGAGATGCCCAACATATCGTGCATCACCAAAACCTGTCCGTCAACATATTGCCCTGCGCCAATTCCTATCGTTGGGATCGTTAATTTTGAAGTTATCTGACCTGCTAATTTTGCAGGTATTTTTTCAAAAGTGATTGCATAACACCCCGCTCTCTCTAGCAGTAAAGCATCACGGATCAACTTTTCCGCTTCCGCTTGTTCCTTTGCTCTTACCGTATAGGTACCATATTTGTTTATCGATTGTGGCATTAATCCTAAGTGACCCATTACAGGTATGCCGGCATCAATGATCTTTTTAATGTCGTCAATGATTTCTTCGCCTCCTTCAATCTTTAAAGTGTCAGCTCCGGTTTCCTTCATAATCCGTATGGCTGCCTCCAATGATTTGAATGGATTCCCCGAGCAGGTTCCGAATGGCATATCAACAACTACCAGCGCATGTTTGACTGCTTTCATTACTGAACTCCCGTGATAAATGATCTGATCAAGTGTCATAGGAAGGGTGGTTGTATTTCCCGCCATCACATTTGATGCAGAATCACCAACCAATATTACATCCATGCCAGCCTGATCGATAATCGAAGCCATGGAATAGTCATAGGCAGTGAGCATTGCTATTTTTTCTCCACGTTCCTTCATCTCTTTTAAGCGATACGTGGTAACTTTTCTTTTTTTCTCTTCTATTATTACAGACATATCTATAAATTTTGAATGGTAATGGAATTACAGTATTTCTCAAAAGCCCAGAAAAGAAGACGACTTTTCTACAAATTCAGAAATATATAACCAAGCTCTCTCCGACCTGCAATCTAAACTAAAGGGTAATACAGACTATAAAGAATCATTTGATAACAAATTAGGAAATCCATTAGCTGAATTAGATAAGTTACAGAAGGGATTAAAAAATG
>JANYLE010000413.1 GCA_025363795.1 Mariniphaga sp.
GTGGCTTACAGGTATTATACAGAGCGGGCCTATTCCCATCCGGGACTGGTTGGTACTGCCTATTTTCAGTGGTCAGATCAGGATTTATCAGGACGCCACGATGGAGAAAACTATAACTGTGGGTTGGTAGATGTAACCGACCGCCCCTATAAATACCAGGTGGAGGCCATGATGGAAACTGCCAAACGATTGTATGACATTCATAACGGAAAATTAAACCCCTTTAATCAGCAGCCTGTTAAAGCCCGCGGACACGGTGTCGTCCCTGATGTATGGAACAAATAAACGTATTTACAATTAAATAATTTACGATTTTAACCATTCAACCTTTAACCATTCAACCTTTAACCATTCAGCCATTCAACTTTTAACCATTCAACCTATGAAACCAATAGCCTTCGTATTTATCTGCTGCCTAATCAGTATCCAAACAGTTCAGGCACAAAATCAGAAGAAAGTAACATCACTCTCTGATCAGAATACTGTACCTGTTAATATAGAAGCCTGGATTACCAACGCTGACCGTTCGGCACTGTTTGAAAAGCAATTAGAAACAGCTTCTTTCAGTACACGTGATTCACGTCGGGGAACTGTCCTAGTAATCGATGATTGGCAGCCATTACAGACCATCGATGGATTTGGTTTTGCCTTAACGGGTGGAAGCGCTGAGTTGATGATGAAAATGAGTGCACCGGAACGCAGTAAACTGATTCATGAACTCTTTGAAACAGACGGTAATAGTATAGGTATCAGCTATATCCGTTTAAGTATCGGGGCCTCAGATATGAATAGCTTTGTTTTCTCCTACGATGATCTTAAGGATGGTGAGACTGATTTACTGCTTGCAAAATTCAATTTAGCACAGGATTATAAAGATGTAATTCCTGTCATGAAGGAGATTCTGTCCATCAATTCGAAAATTAAAATACTGGCTTCGCCATGGTCTGCTCCTACATGGATGAAGACGACCAACAATGTGAGGGGCGGTTCGCTGAAACCCGAATATTATGATGTATATGCCCGTTACCTGGTGAAGTACATTCAGTCGATGAAGAAGGAAGGAATTGTCATTGATGCCATGACCGTCCAGAATGAGCCGCTGAATTCGAACAACACGCCCAGTATGCCCATGTTGGCCGGTGAACAGAAAGATTTCATCAAAAATAACCTTGGCCCTGAATTTAGCAAAGCGAACATTACAACCAAAATTATTCTTTTCGATCACAATCTTGACCGTATAGATTATCCCCTGACCATCCTTCGCGATCCCGATGCTGGAAAATATGTTGACGGCTCAGGATTTCATCATTACGGAGGTGATTTCAGTGCTATGACTACTTTACACACGGTTTTTCCAGATAAGAATATCTACTTTACAGAACAGATGGTGGTCGAGAAGCCTGGAAGTTCAACCATTGATATTGCAGCCCAGGTAAAACGACTGATCATTGGCGCCCCCCGGAACTGGAGTAAGAATGTGGTCCTTTGGAACCTGGCTGCCGATCCTTTGAATGATCCACATACGAATAACGGAGGTTGCCCCATGTGCCAGGGCGCTGTAACTATTGACGGGGATAAGGTTTCGCGCAACCTGGCCTACTATACGGTGGCCCATGCCTCCAAGTTTGTACGCCCGGGTTCAGTAAGGATCACTTCAACTGGCAGGGGCGATAAAACCGTCTCCCTGACTGATGATGAAGAACGACCCGGTTCAGTGCGAGTGACTGTGATAGAAAATGCGGATGTTTTACCCAACGTGGTATTCAAAACCCCGGAAGGAAAAATCGTGCTCATTGTCGCCAACGATACCCATTCAACCAATTCATTCAGGATTCAATATCATGGACAATTTGTTACCTTGCGCCTTAATCCAGGTGCTGTGGGAACCTATATCTGGTAATTCAAAAACAACAAATATAAACTCATGAACAACTTAAAAATTTCTATCGTATTCCTCCTTTTGGCTTCGGGGGCTTTTGCCAAGAAGCCTGCTAAACAATCCTTAGCCAGGGTTATTCCTGTCAAGGCGCAGGTGTATGCAACGGCAAAAGAGACCGATTTACGCATTACCAAGACTCCTGATGTCCTGTTCACAGATTTCGGGCAACCAAAGGAAACAGAGCTGTGTGTATTTGTTGATCAAGCCAGAAGTTTTCAAACTATGGTGGGCATTGGGGGTGCATTAACCGATGCGTCGGCTGAAGTGTTTGCCAAATTGCCCGCAAAGGAGCAACAGGAATTACTGACCGCCTATTATGATGCTGAAAAAGGAATTGGATATAATTTCGCCAGGACCAACATTGCCAGTTGCGATTTCTCCAGCGACACCTATGGCTATATTGCAGACAAGGATTCATTGTTAACCACTTTCAGTGTGGCCCATGATCAGAAATTCCGCATTCCTTTTATCAAAAAGGCCATTGCGGCCGCAGGTGGAAAATTAACTCTTTTTGTAAGTCCATGGAGTCCACCGGCCTGGATGAAAGACAACAACAATGTTTTGCGTGGGGGAAAGCTTCTGCCAAAATTTTATAAGGCATGGGCCAATCATTATGTGAAATTTATCAAGACCTATGAATCAATGGGCATCCCGGTATGGGGCCTTTCGGTACAGAACGAACCTATGGCAATACAATCGTGGGAGTCTTGCGTTTTTACGGCTGAAGAGGAAAGAGACTTTGTAAAGAACTATCTTGGACCTACCTTGCACAAAGAAGGACTTGGTGATAAAAAGCTAAATGGATGGGATCACAACCGGGATCTCGTCTTTCAAAGGGCAAGCGTTTTGTTGGGCGACCCGGAAGCTGCAAAATATATCTGGGGAAT
>JANYLE010000420.1 GCA_025363795.1 Mariniphaga sp.
CTGTTCATAACAAATTCGCTTACCTGTGGCCAACTTCCGGGGTATTGTCGGGTGTAAATACGCTGCTGAAAATTACGAAAGACAAGAAATACGCCACTTATCTGAATGAATCCATTGTCCCGGGGATCGAAACCTATTTCGACAATATCCGTTCTCCAGCATGTTACCAATCCTACATCGCCGATGCCGGACTTTCCGATCGTTTTTACGACGACAATGTTTGGCTTGGCATCGATTTTCTGGAGTCCTATCATTTGACCGGCAACAAGCATTATCTGGACAAATCAATCGAAACATGGAAGTTCATTATCAGTGGTTGGTCCGAAGAACAGGATGGCGGAATCTTCTGGTGCGAACAAAAGAAGCAGTCAAAAAGCACCTGTTCCAATGCCCCCTCAGCCGTGTTGGCACTCCAGCTTTTCGAAACAACAAAAGACAGCCTTTATTTTAATTGGGGACAAAAAATATACAACTGGACAAAATCAAAGTTACAGGACCCTGCCGATTATCTTTATTTCGATAATATATCCTTATCGGGGAAAATCGGCAAGGCAAAATATACTTATAACAGTGGTCAAATGCTGCAAGCTGCTGCATTGTTGTATAAGCTTACCGGCAAAGAAGTTTACCTGACTGACGCGCGCAATATTGCCAAATCGGCCATCGCTTATTTTACTGAGGATTTTGTTACCCCCGAAGGGAAGAATATCAGGCTATTCAGAAACAGAGGCAATTGGTTTGTAGCAATAATGCTCAGAGGATACACAGAATTGTATGCCGTGGATAAAAATATTGAATATCTTCGCATTTTTCAGGACAACCTGGATCATGTATGGAAACATGCCCGATACGAAAAAGGTCTTTTTACAAAGGACTGGAGCGGCGAGGACAAAGGATTGAAGCCTAAATGGTTGTTGGATCAGGCTGCCATGGTGGAGATGTACGCTTCGATGGGTCAATATTTTTAAAACGAATGCAAAAACAAAATAACATGACAACTAGAAGAAATTTCCTCGTGAAAGGAGGACTCGGAGTAGCAGCAATAACGGTAAGCACGAATCTGTTTGCAGCTGACAGTGAGACAACAAGTCCTGCCAGCAGTTATGTATCAAAACGCCCCGAAGTTTCGAAACGAAATTTCACTTCAAAAGCGGTTGAAGATACGATTGTACGGATCAAGAATAAAATCAAGGATCCCAAATTAGCGTGGATGTTCGAGAATTGTTTTCCCAATACGCTCGACACGACCGTTAACTTTAAAATGACAGACAATAAGCCCGACACTTTCGTGATCACGGGCGATATTCATGCCATGTGGCTGCGCGATTCGTCAGCACAGGTTTGGCCTTACCTTCCTTTGATTAAAGAGGATGAAGCTTTGCGGAAGGTGATTGCAGGTGTCGTTAACCGCCAGACGAAATGCATACTGATTGATCCTTATGCCAATTCATTCAACGAAGGTCCAACCGGAAGCGAATGGAAAACAGATCAGACTGCGATGAAACCCGAATTGCATGAACGCAAATGGGAAATCGATTCGTTGTGTTATACTATCAGGTTGGCTTACCATTACTGGAAAACAAGTGGCGATACTTCGGTCTTTACCGCCGATTGGAAAAAAGCGGTCGCATTGATTGTGAAAACCTTCAAGGAACAACAACGGAAAACAGGAGTCGGTCCTTATTCATTCTTACGACAAACTGATCGCCAGTTAGATACGTTATCCAACAATGGTTTGGGTAATCCTGTACGACCAGTTGGTTTGATTGTTTCCTCTTTCCGTCCATCGGATGACGCTTCAACCTTCGGATTCCTCGTTCCATCAAATATGTTTGCAGTTGTTTCCTTAAAACAACTGGCCGAAATTGCTGACAAAGTAACCAAGGACGCAGCATTTGCAAAAGAGTGTACTGCTTTGGCTACCGAAGTTCAGGATGCCATCAATAAGTACGCCATCTTCAACCATCCCAAATATGGAAAGATTTATGCCTTCGAGGTCGATGGATTTGGAAATCAACTGATCATGGACGATTCTAATGTTCCGAGCCTCTTGGCATTGCCTTACCTGGGTTGTTTGCCGGTTAATGATCCGATCTATCAAAACACCCGGAAATTCGTCTGGAGTAAAGACAACCCCTATTTCTTTAAAGGTAAAGCGGGTGAGGGAATCGGAGGTCCGCACATTGGTTACGATATGATCTGGCCAATGAGTCTCACGATGAAAGCGATGACGAGTACAGACGATAAGGAGATCAAAGCCTGTCTTACCACGTTACGCAATACCGATGCCGAAACAGGCTTTATGCACGAAGCTTTCCATATTGATGATCCGGCCAAATTTACACGCGTGTGGTTTGCCTGGGCAAATACATTGTTTGGTGAGTTAATTCTGAAACTTGATAAAGAGAATAAAATTCATTTATTGTAATTCTCTGGTTTCCTTATAACTGAAGAGGGTGTCCCGGTCAATCGGAGCACCCTCTTTTGTTTTTGTAAATCTTTATTTAACTGCGGGAACTTCAGTTTTACCGGGATATAATTCGAGGCGAACGAAATTGTCGCCGCTCAGTTCTTTATTTCACTTCCTTCTGGAATTTACGAACACTTTAACTGGCAGATTTGCATGTGTTTTTATAAATGTTTCTATAGTTTCCGAAATGTTTTCAGCGAAAAATAATTAGGAAGTGTTTCGTCCGTGTTAATTATTATGCCACCCAGAATATATACCGGAAACCGGCTTAGCAACGAGGGGTGATGTTGGATGAGTGCAAGTATTTCTTTTTCAATTTCGTTATAGACAAGATGAGTAGTTTTTAGAATTGGGACATCAGAACTTCGTATTTCATCAACCATTGGCAACAGACGAAGTGCCAGAAATTCAGGTTGAAACATTGAGTAGTCTGCCGGATCAATCTGATGGATTGAAGTTGACAGCAGATGCTCCTGCACCATCATCAGTGCACCGCAGGTATTGGTGTGGCGATGCTGACCCACTCGTTTTATTTTCCCTATTTCACCTGAGCGCGAAAATCCAATATGCGGACCAAAAATAAACAGTGCTGCTCCGCCGTCAGGAATGTGATCGGCGAAGGCGGAAAGACCAATTTCTCCCACAAACGGATATCCTGCGAGGCCTCCCATAATAAAAGTCCCTTGCGGAGCCGGAAGATTCATCTTGCCCTGCTGGTGATTTAATTCGTCGAAACACAGCGATGTAGCAACGATAATGCTGTTCATCTCAATTTTTTCACGGTCGGCAATTTCCATTACAGCGTTGTGCGAGGCTTCCGACATGGTCGAATAAGCGTCGAAGTGTTGATCCAGTATTTTTTGCATTAATTGAAATATATAAAAGTGAATAAAAGGTTGGGATTCTGCAAATGGCTGCCAGTTTTCAATTATCCGGTAGATCCCAAAGCATTTGCAACAGCATTTATCGTTTTTAATAGTACAATATTCTGATGATCTGCCATTTCAGTCGTTGCTGTTTCTTTTTCGCTGCGCCAGCTACGCAACGTGTTCACCTGTAATTGATGCATTAGCTGAAGTGCAACAGATCGCAAACGTGTGGAGTAAAAATGATTGCTGCGACGCTCTTCAAAAGGTTTTTCGAGCAGTTCGAACAACAGACTTTTGGTTAGCTCCAATTCCGAAAGTATAAGCGGCAAAATATCATTTTTTACCTGCTCATCGTCTACCAGCGAGGCATAAAGCGCAATAATAGCCGGATCGGTCGCAGCTAAACCTGAATCAATATTTGTAAAGATATACCTCACCAATGGATGATCAGACAACAGTTGCTTTAGCAGGATAAATTTTGCAGGTTGTTGCTCCTTAAGCAGTTTCAAAGTGCTACCCACTCCATACCAACTCGTAATATTAATGCGGCTTTGTGCCCAGCTAAACACCCAGGGAATCGCACGCAGGTCGGCAAGTGTTCGTTGGTTGGTTCGCCTTGATGGCCGCGAGCCTATTTTACTGGTTTCGATGGCATCAATTGGGGTTGCCTTTTCAAAAAAACGGATGAAGTTTGGAAGAGCAACCAGGGCGGTGTAGGCTTTAATACTTTCGCAGGACATATAGCGCATCAGATCAAATAATTCATGTCCTGGTGCTTCGTTGTTTATAAGCGTGTTGCGTAAAATGCCCGAAGTAAGCAACTCTATATTATAGGCAGCATTTACCTTGTTGGCATATTTTCGTTCAATGGTCTCTCCTTGTTCGGTAAGTCGCAGTTTACCACATAAAGACGATGGCGGCAGGCTTCGTAAAAACCAGTTCACAGGGCCTGCTCCCCGGCTGATACTACCTCCTTTGCCGTGAAAAAAACGAATATCTACGCCAAGTTTGCGGCCGGTTTCGGAAAGTTTGTATTGTGCCTCGTAAAGATTCCACTGGCTTGCCAATATTCCGCCATCCTTGTTACTGTCACTGTATCCGATCATTACCTCTGCTACCGGACGTGCGTAACCTTTCTGTATCATTTGGAGTTTCAACGTGTTTTGGGTTACCGGGTGAGCAAGAAATTCACGGAGGATTTCCGGAGCAAATTCAAGGTCGTCAATGGTTTCAAATAGGGGAACAATGGGTAGCAAACAGGCTGGCCCCTGATCCGTTTTTACGAATAAGCCGGCTTCGCGTGCCAACAGGTAAAGGGTAAACAGATCTTCTACCTTGCGTGTCATGCTGACAATCAGCGATCCAAGCGCATAAGAACCATATTTGCTGATGTAATCTCTCAATACGCCTAGATAGCTCAGCACGTTCGTCGTTTCATCCACCTTACCTGCATAAGTATGGGTGAAAGGCCGGTAGATTGTGAGTTCGTGTAACAAAAATA
>JANYLE010000218.1 GCA_025363795.1 Mariniphaga sp.
GTTTTTTTAAAATGGTCATGGTTTTTGTTGAAAACATGAAATTTCTCTACTTTCATTTTTATTCGAATGTGTATATTAGCCAAAACTAATAGCAATTATATGAAGGAAATAAATCAATACATAGAAGAGAACAAAGCACGATTTTTGGAAGAACTTTTCGGATTAATCCGGATTCCGTCAATTAGTTCACTCAGTGAACATCGTCCTGATATGGATAAGGCTGCAGCTTACTGGGTTAAAATTCTCACAGAAGCCGGAGTTGACCGGGCTGAAATTTTTGAGACTGCCGGTAACCCTGTTGTTTTTGCTGAGAAAATAATAGATGCTGCAAAACCAACCGTTCTTGTTTATGCGCATATGGATGTAATGCCAGTTGATCCGCTGGATCAATGGAGAACCGATCCATTCGAGCCTGTTGTAATTAATGGTAAAATCTGGGCGCGGGGTGCAAATGATGATAAAGGACAATCATTTATGCACGCCAAAGCTTTTGAGTTGATGGTCAGAACCAATAGTTTGCCCTGCAATGTGAAGTTTATCATTGAAGGGGAGGAGGAAGTAGGTTCTCCAAATCTTGGTGCTTTTTGCATGAAGCATAAAGAGTTGTTGAAAGCAGACATTATTCTTGTTTCCGATACCGGTATGATTGCAAGCGATATCCCATCCATCACAGTTGGTCTTCGGGGGCTCGCTTACTGGCAGGTGGAAGTTACAGGGCCAAATCGTGACCTTCACTCCGGATTATTTGGCGGCGCTGTTGCCAATCCGGTTACCGAATTATGCAAGATGATTTCGGGCATTACCGATGCAGATCATCGGATCACAATCCCCGGTTTTTATGATGATGTAATGGATGTTTCTGATAAAGAGCGCACAATGTTGGCTCTGGCTCCCTTTGATGAAGTCGTTTACCGTTCTTCCTTAGGTCTTAAATCATTGCAGGGTGAAACTGGTTACTCAACCATGGAGCGAACCGGCATCCGTCCGTCTTTTGATGTTTGCGGAATATGGGGTGGTTATACCGGAGAGGGAGCTAAAACGATTCTTCCTTCAAAAGCCTTTGCGAAAATCAGCTCCCGACTGGTCCCGAACCAGGAGCATCACAAGATCGCGGAACTTTTCAAGGTCTACTTCGAGTCGATTGCTTCCGAATCTGTCAAAGTTGAAGTTACGTCGCTTCATGGAGGACAGGGGTATGTTTGCCCGATTGATCTTCCTGCCTATCGTGCGGCGGAAGCAGCCTATGAAGACGTATTCGGACGCAAACCGGTACCCGTCCGAAGCGGCGGAAGCATCCCGATTATTTCTGCTTTTGAAGAGATACTTGGTATAAAAACGATATTGATGGGTTTTGGACTCGAATCGGATGCCATTCATTCTCCCAACGAAAATTTCGCTTTGGAGAACTTTTATAATGGAATCAGATCAATTGTAAGATTCTATCATCATTTCACCAAATGAAATTAAATTCATGTTTTTTGAAATAAGACCCGGTTTTTTTGCCGGGTTTTCTTTTTTTTTGAAAAAATGAACCAGAATAGTGAAGATTTGTTTCTATGATTGTTCCAGAGATGTATTTTTAGGTTCTTTTGAAAGCCCTTTCCTGATTTTGAAATGACCTTTTTCGAAATAAAGCTGATCTAATAGCGTATCTATCCGTCTAATTTGTTCCCCGAGTGCTATATTTTCCGGTTTTTAGGTGAAAATCTTAATAAAATTGGTGGCGAAGTAGATTTATTTTGGTTTTAATGTTAAAATATTGTGAAATATTCGCTTTGTGGTTTGAATTTAGGGGGTACGTTAGAAAAAAGTGTAATTTAGCTGAAAATTTTAAAAGTATTTTAAACGATAAATATCAACAATTATGGCAACATTAAGATTTAAAGCTCTTGAAATTCTTTATTCGAGAAAACCTATTCCTGTGAAACGAGAAGAGAACCTAACTTCTGACTATTATGGAATGCTGGTTTTTGATCGTCCTAAAATGAAGAAGTATTTGTCAAAAGAATCGTACAAAGGTATCATCGATGCGATTGACAATGGAACAACCATCGATCGTAAGATTGCCGATCAGGTTGCAATTGGAATGAAAGCCTGGGCCATGGAGAATGGGGCAACTCATTACACACACTGGTTTCATCCGCTAACTGATGGTACTGCTGAAAAGCATGATGCCTTTATCGATCATTCGGAACTTGGTGGCGTAGTTGAAAGTTTTTCAGGTAAATTGCTTGCTCAGCAGGAACCAGATGCCTCTTCTTTCCCAAGTGGTGGTATCCGTAATACATTCGAAGCGCGTGGTTACACAGCATGGGATGTATCTTCACCGGCATTTATTATTGGCACAACACTTTCTATCCCTACAGTTTTCATTTCATACACAGGAGAATCTCTTGACTATAAGGCTCCTCTTTTAAAGGCTTTAAATGCCGTTGATAAAGCAGCGGTTGATGTTTGTCAGTATTTTGATAAAAATGTTACCCAGGTTCAGGCGAACTTAGGCTGGGAACAAGAATACTTTTTGGTTGATGAGGCTTTGTATTATGCACGTCCTGACCTTATTCTTACAGGTCGTACTTTGATGGGACATTCTTCAGCAAAAGATCAGCAACTTGAAGATCACTATTTCGGATCAATTCCTGAAAGAGTGGCAATGTTTATGCAGGATTTTGAAAATGAAGCTTACAAATTAGGAATTCCTTGTAAGACCCGTCATAATGAGGTTGCTCCAAATCAGTTTGAACTTGCACCCATATTTGAAGAGGTAAATCTTGCGAATGACCACAATCAATTGGTGATGTCTCTTATGGACAGAACTGCACGTCATCATGGCTTTTATGTATTATTACATGAAAAACCTTTTGCAGGTATCAATGGTTCAGGTAAACACAATAACTGGTCGCTTTCAACAAATACAGGTGTAAACCTTTACTCTCCGGGTAAAAATCCGAAAACAAACCTTCAGTTCCTGACCTATATTGTAAACACAATTAAAGCTGTTTACGACAATCAGGATTTATTGCGTGCCTCTATTGTTTCGGCAAGTAATTCACATCGTCTTGGCGCAAATGAAGCACCTCCTGCAATTATCTCTTCTTTCCTTGGATCAGAGGTTAACAGGATGCTCGATATCCTTGCAGAGAATGTTGGGGATCGTAAAATGACTCCTGACGAAAAAACATCACTTAAACTGAATATCGGAAGGATTCCTGAAATACTATTGGATAACACCGACCGTAATCGTACTTCACCGTTCGCTTTCACTGGAAACAGGTTCGAATTCCGTGCTGTTGGTTCTTCTGCCAACTGTGCTTCTGCAATGATTGCCCTTAACTCGGTTGTCGCAGCTCAGTTGATCACATTTAAAAAGGATGTTGACGTATTAATAGAGAAAGACATCAAGAAAGATGAAGCTATCTTTCAGGTGCTTAAGAAATATATTATTGAGTGCAAGGCTGTTCGTTTTGATGGAAACGGATACAGTAAGGAATGGGCCGACGAAGCTGAACGTCGCGGGCTGACGAACATTAAGAGTGTTCCTCAGGCATTGGAAGCTTACCTGAGTGCTAAATCACGCAAAGTCTTTGGAGATCTTGGTATCTTTAATAACATTGAAATTGAAGCTCGTGTTGAAGTGGAATTGGAAAAATATACCAAGAAGATTCAGATTGAATCGCGCGTACTTGGAGATATCGCTAACAATCATATTATTCCAACTGCGATTGCTTATCAGACCTCTTTGATTGAAAATGTAAAAGGTTTGAAAGATCTTTTCTCGCCTGCTGAGTTCACTGAATTGGCCGGTGCACGTCTTGATCTGATCAGGAATATTTCAGGACATGTTTCTACAATCAAGGCTCAGGTTGTTGAAATGACAGAGGCTCGTAAAGTTGCCAACCTCATTGAACACGGAAAAGAAAAGGCATATGCTTACGAACAAACTGTTCGTCCATATCTCGATACCATCCGTTATCACATCGATAAACTGGAAGAGGTGGTTGACAATGAACTTTGGCCATTACCTAAATATCGCGAATTGTTATTCTCAAGATAGTCGTCTTATTTATAGGAATATTAAAAAGCCATCCTCAAAAGGGATGGCTTTTTTGCTTCTTTTCGTAGCTTTGTACAGTAATGGTCTTTTAACTCCCGGGTTTGGGAAAGAATTCCTGCTGTTAACAATCAATTCATTGAAATTCAACTGACATGGACAATAACGATATATTTAAAAAACTTCGGGTCGCCCTTCATCTAAAAAACACCGATATCATCGAGATTCTTAAACTCGTCGATTTCACCATCACCGAAAGTGAATTGGGCGCCATCTTCCGTGCCGATGATCACCCGAATTACAAACCTTGCGGCGACCAGCTGTTGCGTAATTTTTTAAATGGATTGATTATCTCGAAGCGTGGCCCTATGGAACCAAAAGCTGCACCGGTTAAAAAGATTCTGCGCTGAGAAGATAATGTGGTTAAGTGGTTTTAATGCCTGTGGACAGAAGGGCAGCTAATGTTCTGTATTAGCTTCATTATCTGAGAATATCATTTTCCCTTTGTCCGATTTTAGTTATGGTAATTAGCTTTCCTGCTTATCCGTCGTTTTCTGGTTTTTCGGCTCTGCCTGATAACTTCCTTTTTAAAACTTCTTCTTTGCGAAGCGCTTCATCAATCTGATTCGTTAAGCTTTTGTTTACCTTGAATCACTGACGATGGATATAATTCCTTTTGTCTGTTACATTCATAATTCCCCTCCTTTATTTCCTCCAGATTTAATGTTTATACTTGTTTTGGAGTATCACAACTACTGGTAGCGGTTTTTTATTTGCCGCAATTTCAATGGTTTATCTTCTTTGTCGGAGTGATCTTATGGATGATTCACAATTTAATACTTCATCTGATTCAATCCCGCCGCAGCCGGTTTCTGCGGCAGGATCAGGTATTGCTATTTGGAATTGTCGGGTTTGCTTTTTGTAACGTTGCTGATGACCACGTCGAATCCCCATTCGGTCAACTTCCGTTCCTGGCCCCTGTTAAGCCCCAGCAAGACATCTCTTGCGCTTGTGAGGGTGGAATAAACGGTTCCGGAAGTCTTTGTATTCTGCGACTTGTCGATACCGATGCTTATACCGGCCTGCTGGTTCAACAACTCGGCCTGTTCACGAAGCGCTTTAGCCTCCTCCCGTTTTGCGATACCATCATTAAGTTTAGCGGCGAAAGTTTCCATATCGAGCCCATTCAAAGGACTTGTTGCGCCTAGTTCATTGTGTTTTTTCAATAAATCTGACCCTATTTTAGTAAGCACATCGGGCTTACTTTCAGGGATGTCAACTTTAATAGAAGTTTTACTCATCTTTTGAAAATTTAAATATTAATAATAAAAATAAATTAAATGGGACAAGTAAACGTCAGCATACTTTGTTATGACGTGAAAATATATAGAACCGGTTTTTGCAGGAAAGAGGTATATCTTACCCGAAGCATAAGTCGTGACTGAATGAGCTCCAATATTGAATACCGGAGCTGTAATATTGGATATTGGAGCTGTAATATTGGATATGGGAGCTGTAATATTGAATACCGGAGCTGTAATGTTGGATATTGGAGCTGTAATGTTGAATACCGGAGCTGTAATATTGGATATTGGAGCTGTAATGTTGAATACCGGAGCTCCAATATTGGATATGGGAGCTGTAATGTTGAATACCGGAGCTGTAATATTGAATACCAGAGCTTCAATATTGACATCGGCAACCTTGGATAAGGCATCCAAAGGTTAGGATATGACTGCCTTGCAAGTTTTTCCATATTACAATAACGTGGTTAATGCAATTTGATATACCAAAGTTAAGCAATTGGAAGAAGGAATAGAATAGTGAAGAATAATTATTTTAAGCAAAAAAAATGACCTTTATAGAGGTCATTCAACTATTGGTTTTGTCTTTCCCATTAACCCGGAATCACCCCTTCTTTAAGTAATAAGCCAATAATTCCAAGGCACATGATCATGATGAAACAACCTGTAATGATAATCAGGTTGGCCTCCTTGTCCTTCATTGGATTTCGTGCGAAAAGGTTGACCGGACTCAGTCTTGATTCAGCATAAGTCATCAGTTTATAAACTCCGATGCCAATCCCGATTCCTAAAACAGCACCACCCAGAATGTCGCCGGGATAGTGAACTCCCAGGTAGATCCGCGTATAAGCAATCATTGCAGCCCAGGGAAGAATAAAGGCGGTATAGCGACGGTTTTTAAACAGCAGCAACGAGAAGGTTGCAAACGAAAAGGCATTGGCTGCATGCGCTGAAACAAAGCCAAATTGTCCGCCCTTGTTATAAAAGGCATGGATAAGATAGCTAATCGTTGGATCATTTGACGGTCGCAGCCGTTGAACCGTATGCTTGAGCACACCTGCAAGCTGGTCAGCACATACAATCATCAGCGTGATGGATACGAATATAAAAAGAGCTTTTTTATCGTATTTTTTTGTGATGATGACCAGGATTAGCCCATAAAAAATGATCCAGGTTGGCGTAAGTGTAAACAATGTCATGGTATAATCCCATAAAGGGCTGTGATGTCCGTTCAGGAAAAGAAGCAATGCTCTATCCCAGCTCTTAATAAGATTAAGAATATCCATAATCGTTTTACATTTAGCTATTCAGTGCTTTCCATATCATATCTTTAAGAGCAACAATTCCGGTTTCAGCAATTGAGGAGAAGAAAACATGAGGAATATCTTTCATCTCCTTACTAATATCGTCCATTAAGTCCTGATCGAGCAGGTCGCTCTTTGAGATGGCTACAATTCTTTGTTTATCGATCAATTCAGGATTAAACTGCTTGAGCTCATTTAATAGTATCTGGTACTCGTTGTAATGGTCTTTACTGTCGGCAGGAATCAGAAACAGCAGAATCGAATTCCGCTCGATATGACGAAGGAATCTCAATCCAAGACCTTTCCCTTCGTGTGCACCTTCGATAATTCCAGGGATATCTGCCATTACGAACGATTGATCACCGCGATAGGCAACAATCCCAAGATTGGGAACGAGTGTGGTAAACGGGTAATCAGCGATTTCTGGTTTTGCGGCAGAAACTTTTGACAGTAAGGTTGATTTTCCGGCATTCGGGAATCCTACCAAACCAACATCAGCAAGAATTTTAAGCTCGAGGATTTTCCATCCTTCATGGAAATCTTCACCCGGTTGGGCAAATCGGGGCGTTTGCATCGTTGCCGATTTGAAATTTGTATTCCCTAATCCGCCACGTCCTCCTTTAGCAATGATCACCATTTCTCCGTCGGTGGTAATCTCAAAGAGTACCTCGCCGGTTTCGGCATCTTTTGCGATCGTTCCAAGCGGAACATCAAGAATAATGTCTGCTCCGTCTTTACCGGTACTTTGCGATGCACCTCCTGATCCTCCGTATTCTGCAAAAATATGTTTTCTGTATTTCAGGTGAAGTAACGTCCACATCTGTTTGTTTCCACGAAGGATAATATGACCTCCGCGTCCTCCGTCTCCACCGTCCGGACCACCTTTAGGGGTGTGTTTTTCACGTCTGAAGTGCCTCGATCCCGGGCCACCGTGCCCGGAACGGACCATTATTTTAACGTAGTCGACAAAATTCGTATCCATTTTAAAATCTTAAATAGCTCAACAAAGGTACGTTCTTAATTCGAGATAATAAAAAGCATACTTTAACCGTGCATTAGTTTCTTAATTCTTTGACTTCGTTCAACAAATAGATTGAACGGGTAATATTCATCTGTAGTTTAAATTTGAGCCGGTAGTTGTTTAAAAGCAAAAACCTCTTAATCAGAGGTTTTTGTATTTAGATGTTTTCAACTGTTTGTTTTAGGTTTTCGGCAATCTCTTCGACTGTCCCTATCCCGTAAATCGGATAATACTTCCCTTGCTTCTCGTAATAATTGATAATCGGGGCTGTTTTTTCGTTGTAAACATTGATCCGGTTTTCGATCGTTTCGGCATTCATATCGTCACATCTTCCTGATGTTAAGCCTCTCTTGAGCAGGCGGCCAATCAGTTCCTCCTTTACCACATCAAGACAGAGCATGGCTGAAACCTTCCTTTGATGCCTGGCAAGCAGTTCATCAAGGGCTTCTGCCTGCGGTACAGTTCTTGGAAATCCGTCAAAGATAAATCCCACCGTAGTTTTGGGCTCTTTGAGTTTTGATTCAATCATTGAAATAACGATTGAATCGGGAACTAACTCCCCTTTGCTGATAATTTCGTCTGCAATACGTCCAAGATCAGTTTTGGCAGCAATTTCCTGTCGTAAAAGATCACCGGTTGACAAGTGGACAAGATTGAATGTCTGGGCTAACAAAAGCGCCTGCGTACCTTTACCGGCCCCCGGAGGACCAAATAGCACTAAATTAAGCATTTCGATAAAAATTGATTTTTAATTACTCTATAACGAGCGTGTAAATATCTTTGAGATTTCGTCCTCTCCTGTCGTAATCCAATCCAAATCCGACAATAAAATCGTTTGGAATTGCAAGTCCGACGTAGTCGAGTTTGATGTTAACTTGTAATGCGTCTGGTTTAAAGAGTAACGTCGCGACTCTTACTTCTTTTGCTCCTTTTTCGTTCAACTGTTCGATCACCCCCTTGATGGTATGACCACTATCGACAATATCTTCAAGGATCACAACTGTTCGTCCTTTGATATCCTCATTGAGTCCGATCAGTTCTTTGACTTCTCCGGTTGAACTTGTACCGGAATAAGAAGCCAGTTTTAAAAATGAAATTTCAGCGTCAGTTAACTCGAGCTCTTTCATTAATTCGGAGGCAAACATAAATGCGCCATTTAAAATACAAATGAAGAGCGTGTTCTTTCCTTCCAGGTCAATTCGCATTTTGTCAGCCATCTGTTTAATGGCTAGTTGAATATCCGCGTGGGGCAGCGAAATTTCAAATTCTTTATCCCAAAGCTTAACTCGTTTCATTCGTCTTTTTTTATCCCCGAAAGGGGAAGTTACACATGGGTGCTTATCATTATTAAATTATAACTCAAACCGCCATATTGAAGCCCGAATTAAGCGAACAAAGATAGACAATCTTTTACTCAGAAGGCGAAAATTACTACGGTTGATATAGTAAATGGTAACGATAGTTTAAAATTGATTATTTTTGACTTCTCTGTAAATATCGAAATTTTGTATTATCTAATAACGTCAATCAAAAAAGCAACTATGAATCCAAAAGTAAGTATAATAATGGGAAGTACTTCCGATCTGCCGGTAATGGAAGGTGCTGCCCAAATCCTGAACGATTTCGAAATTCCGTTTGAAATGCATGCTTTATCTGCTCACCGGACCCCCGAGGAGGTTGAGAAGTTCGCCAAAGGGGCTTATGGACGCGGAATAAAGGTAATTATTGCCGCCGCCGGAATGGCCGCCCATTTGCCTGGTGTAATTGCAGCAATGACCCCGATTCCTGTAATTGGAGTTCCAATCAAGGCAAGTCTTGAAGGGTGGGATGCTATTCTTGCCATTCTTCAGATGCCTCCCGGAATACCTGTTGCAACTGTTGCATTGAACGGGTCCCGAAATGCGGCGATTCTTGCGGCACAGATTATCGCATCGGGTGACGAGCAGTTGATGGCCAAATTGATCGTCTTTAAGGAGGAGCTTAAATCGAAAATGGTAGAAGCTAACGCAGAGTTGTCGAAAGTGAAATTTCCTTTTAAGACGAATTAAAAAAATCCATTTTATAATCATTTTTAATGTATATTAGAGGAGGTAATCTGAAGATAATCTCCTCTTTTGTTTTAAGGGTTTCCCTGTTTAATAAACTTAAGCAGAGACAATTTTTGCGCTTTGATTGCCCAAATGAGTATGAACGGGGCTATAGTAAAAACTGGTCTGCTAACCCTCGCTTTATGTTCCATCTTTTTTTCGAAGGGTTATCCGATCGGGGAGGAGTCTCTGGTTGGAGCAAGAGAGGTTTCGCTTGCCGGAGCATCAACCGCACTTATTTCTCCCTTTTCCGTATTTAACAACCAGGCCGCCCTGGCACAGGTGAAGCGCTTCTCCATTGGCATTGATTATCGTCAGCCTTTTTTAATTGATGGATTTGCTGACAAAGCGCTTGCAGTCGTCATTCCCACACCATTATCAACCTTTGCATTTAGTGTTCAGCAGAAAGGAATCCCGGGTTATAATGAGTCCCGGTTTGGTTTTGCCATGGCTAAATCGTTAAGCAAGCGAATTTCTGCAGGCATTCAATTCAACTATTTTCAGGTTGATTTTCCCGAGCAGGGAAGTCATCGTGGTACATTTCTGATCGAATTTGGCCTCCTGTACCAAACAACTAACAATGTAACGTTAGGTCTCCATATTTTTAACCCTGCAGCTGCTTCAATCGAATCACTTAACCTGAAATCTGATCTGCCGGTCAGTGTCACTTCAGGTATTTCTTTAAAACCTTCTTCCAATCTTCTCTTCGTGGCAGCAATTGCCTATTGCACCGATAAGCCTCTGAACATCAGGATGGGCATCGAATATCAGTTTTCTGAGAGTTTCTTTCTCCGGGGTGGCTTCTCCGGGAAACCGATCCGGCACTCAATCGGACTTGGTTACAAATGCCGGTCATTTGCAACCGATTTTGCATTGGTGCATCATGAAACACTTGGTTATACACCTTCCATTTCTATTCTACTAAATCTTTGAT
>JANYLE010000443.1 GCA_025363795.1 Mariniphaga sp.
GAAGAGTAAACCCGAAAAAAGAACAACCACCTGTAACCGGTCCTGATGGTGACCCCGAAACCGTGAAAGAAAACGCTTCGCATAAATCGGGCTACGACAAACAGCTCGAAAACTTTTACAAGTTAATTCAGCTCCTTGCCAGCTTTCCGGCCTACAAACCAAATGAAGGTGATTTAACTGTTGAAGGTCTGACTGCCTTTTACAACGATCTGACTGCAAAAAATGACCTTGTAGAGGCTACCCAGACTCAGCTTGTTGTTGCCCGCAGGTTACGTGAAGATGTGCTGAATAAACCGCAAACCGGTTTGGTTCAATTAGGCAACGACTCCAAAAGCTATGTATCGTCAGTTTTTGGTGCAAGAAGTCCTGAATACAAGCAAATTTCGAAATTGAAATTCAGAACGTATAAAAGATAAATTACAGGATTAAATGCATCACATTAGGAACCTAATTACTGCGATTGCCTGACCGGCATTCGGAGTAAGTATTTTAAAAATATTCATCCCAACAGGAAGATTATTTATGAGAAAATCTACTTACACTTTGCACAAGGCATAAACCACTTTACGGAAGTCATACACCACTTTGCATCAGGCATGCAACACTTTTTAAAAGGCAACGATCACTTTATAGCTGGCATGCAACACCTTTCAGAAGATAGGTTATACGCTGCATAAAGCGTTCAATACTTTGCAAAAGGCATACCTCACTTTGCATTAAACGTGTAACACATTTCGGAAAGCATTGTACATTTTGGATCAGGCATACATCATCATGCTTTATACATACAACACTTTTCAAAAGGCTACATCTATAGTGCATAAGGCATATTGATCTTTGCAATTGCAGGTGCGACAACTGAATTTGGATTTTAACTTTCCACTTATAAACTTTTGAATGTTTCTCTTGTTAAAAGTATTACTTAAAATTCACAGGATATGAAAAAGAGAATAGGAATAATAGGTTCAGGAGCCGTTGGACAAACTCTGGGAAACGGTTTCTTAAAATATGGATATGAAGTGAAGATTGGAAGTCGCGACTTATCTAAATTATCCGACTGGAAAACAAGTGCAGGTGCAAACGCATCAACAGGGACGTTTGCTGAAGCAGCTGATTTTGGCGAGATACTTATTCTTGCAACGAAAGGTTCTGCTGCTTTAAGTGCACTGCAAATGGCCGGAAAGACTAACCTTTCCGGGAAAACGGTAATAGATACTACCAATCCCATTGCAGATGTGCCTCCCGATAACGGCGTGCTTAAATTCTTTACCGAATTGACCGATTCATTGCTTGAACGTTTGCAAAGAACCTTTCCGGAAGCACATTTTGTCAAAGCATTTAACAGCGTAGGAAGCAGTCTGATGATCAATCCCGATTTTGGGACGGAGAAACCAACGATGTTTATTTGTGGAAATGACCAACAAGCGAAAGATGAAGTCGCCACAATCTGTTCATTGTTTGGTTTTGATCCCGAAGACATGGGAACTGTTGAAGCAGCGAGGGCAATCGAACCACTATGCATGTTATGGTGCATCCCGGGCTTTCGCGAAAACAAATGGCATCATGCATTCCGGCTTTTGAAAGGAAAATAGATCAACTTATGAGTCAGCCCGTTTTATTGAAGGAGTTATTTGTTCGATAATGGATTATAAAGCATCAATTTTTTGAGCAATACTCACCTTTTTCGGACTTAAAACGTTCTTAGAATTCAATGTATCCTTCAAGCTTAAGCAGGATCAGGCTAATGATTGTCCCGATTAATAAACCGAAAAGAACTTCCTTTACGGAATGTCGGCCCAATTTCACCCTTGACCAGCTGATCAATCCGGTAAACAACAATGCAGCCACACCAGCCTTGAAATTTACTGTGAAGATCAACGCCGAGAGGTAAATATTCAAAGAAACATGCAGCGAACTTTTAACGAAGTAATTAATTGCCTGTGATAGGATCAGTAATAGCAACGCGAACAATACACCAAGGCAAAGATTTCTGGATTGGTTCGTTGCAAATAATATTATTGTGACAATTAAGAGCAAAGGAACAACAAACAAATATAATGACCTTCTTTGAATCTTGTCTGAGACATCAAAATTTGTGTAAGAGCCATTCTTTGATTTAATATACAGCCTTATTGTTACAGGGATAAAAACACATCCAATGATCAGAAAAGAAATGGGTGCTGCCTTGGAGGAATCTTCATTCCCAAATAGGACAATCAATATGAAAAGCGGAATCGTCAGTAAGGGATGCCCCAACGTTGAAATGAAAGTTGCAATTTTTTTCATGATACTCCTTCTACCCGATAATAATACTGTATTGTAAGCTGATCATTCTGCTTCCTGTTGATCCTATTCATCACTTGTGAAGTCAATCCTTGTCAGGTTTATTGAATGGCTTTGCAGTTATATTCCACGCTGATGAGTTTGAATGTTCCATAGCATAAATCACTATCGGGATAACTGTAAACTACATCTGCATTTCCTGCCAGTTTGTAACCATTTATCTCTTTATAATCTTTCAATGGCGATGACCATGGTAATTTCTTTCCTGCATCTGCCGAATAGCGATCATCAGAGATAAAGTTGATAAGTTCACCTTTGTCATTGAAATAGAGCCATGCAAAAATTGTGATATTGTTATTCGTGAATGAAGCTTTCACTTTACTTCCGTCAACTTCCAGCCATTTAATCCGCTTGTCAATAAGTGTAGGGGGAGCCATACAGCACATATCATTGAAAAATGTTACTGTTTCTGCAAGATTCATTGCTGTACCATCCATATACTGAACTTTGAATAAAGAAAACAATCTGATATCCATCAGTGCAACTCCGTTTTTAAAGCAGTGATAACCCCCAATTGGCAGTCCTTTCATTGTTGCTTTCATGAAGAACAACCTGGTGGGCGTTTCCATAAAGTCATACTGCTCCGAAGTAAATGGCATCCATTCCGATTGTTCGTTCTTCCTGATTTTGCCTGTGAAAATCAGTTTGAAATTATTCACTTTAGGTTTCCCGATTGAACCTGAATAGCGTATATACTTTTTAACCGGTTCCGGCAATTGTTGAAGATCAGTTTCTGTAAGTTCAGAACCCTGAAAATAGGGTGCCTGTTGCAACCCTGTTTTTACATCCTTTTGATATTTTTGATAATAACTTGATGTTCCATATCCGATGATTACGGCAATAAGTATAATCACATTTGCAATAGTTCCAAACTTTGCGTCGTGCCAGAAAAATAGGATCAATACCTGGGAAATCACCACTGCAATGAATCCAAACAACCACCAATAACTGCTCTTAAAGGCAAACATGATCGCTGCGACTACAAACAAGATAAATGCAAGCAGCCAAACTATTCCGAAAGGCTTTGATATTGTTTGTGTAAGTTGTTCTACAGCTGAAATTCCAAATGCTTTAACAAATCCAAACAAGTGGATGAGTCCATGAATGATGACGAATATAAAAAATGCTATTCTCATAATTAGTTAATAAGATGTATTGAAGTCTTTCCCGCTTGACATTTATGGACAAAGCCACATGTGGTGTGAGACTGCTTATTCATTGTCTGTTAATACCTGAATTTCATTCATATGTAAATTTAAATGATCCAAATATCCAACAATCATTTGGTCTAAAGTTACACTTGTTCCCTCAAAATCCTTCCACACGTTTTGCAATTTGGAATTATCTATTGATTGAATTACCTGAATCATGTGAAGGTTAAAAAATTTCCATAACTGAACAAGATTAATCCAATCTGCATCCTGGTAATTTTGAATTGCAATCCATCGGTCATTATCTTGTCTGTAATCAGGGAATACAAGTTCCGAATTATATTGCAGCCGAATCATTCGCTGATGGTTATTGGAGGCTGAATCTATCAAATGTCCAAGTATCTGTTTGATAGTCCGGTTTTGCACATTGAATCTATTGGAAATAACCCCGGTTTCCAAATTTATTAATTTGTTTTCCCATGTCGCAATAATCAGGGCAATTCCATCTGTTATTTCCAGATAATCAGGATTCATAATCAGTTATATTTAAAAATATTGTGGTTGCTTTTGCATATCACATTATTCGTTCTTAGATCTGACAAAATCCGGCCTATTTACCGGATTTAGTTGAATAAGCCGTACTCCTGCCGTATTTATCTTTGTAAAGATAATGTTTCTCATTTACAAATCTTTTTTTACACATAATTTTCCCCACCGAACTACATAAATAATCCGCACAACCAAATGCATAATTTATTTGGCCGGAAATTATCTTTGTAAATGTAATTTAAAAGTGCTGAGAACCTGGTGTCAGTTTGCCTGGGGACAATCCTTTAGCGCAATGTAAGTTTTATCAATGTTTTTCTGGATATATTTGGCGGCATCCATCACACCTCCGTTAATTTTCTGTGCTTTGAGAATGCGGTTTAAACTTAGAAAATAATCGAGACCATTGTAAGCCTGCTTG
>JANYLE010000220.1 GCA_025363795.1 Mariniphaga sp.
GTTTTTTTAAAACCTTTTCAAACCCCGCTAAACCCCTGAATCATGCTGTGAACGCCGACTTAATTTCCCTGAAACAGTTCCCTTAAATCGTGGTGCAAATGTAGACCCTTTTATCACATTACCGCCTTTATGGAGTAAAAAAAATCAATAAAAATTAAATTGCATATAATTATCTGCATAATAATTACTTACACGGCGAAGCAATTGCTGTTATCCATAATTAACTGCCCATCACTTCACTTTTTCAACCAAAACACACCGAAAGAAGCGTCTTAAAACACAAAAAACAGGCAGTAGCACGAAGAAATCCGAAGTGCAGACTTCATTTCAAACAGGAAAATAATCTGAAAAGTGGCAGCAAACCCAATAAAAACAGCTTTTATTTATCAAATATGCTAATTTTACGCCTTAAATAAACACAAACAAAGTGCCCAATAGCATAGTAATTATACCAACGTACAACGAAAAGGAGAATATCTCACAGATAATCCGGAAGGTGTTCTCTCTCGAAAGTGATTTCAACATCCTTATAATAGATGACAATTCCCCGGATGGAACCGCATCTATAGTAAAGGAGCTCTCCCTGGAATTTCAGAATCGGTTGTTTATAATTGAACGAACCGGCAAATTAGGATTAGGCACAGCATATATAGCTGGTTTCAGGTGGGCACTGGAACACCACTATGAATATATCTTTGAAATGGATGCTGATTTTTCGCACAACCCGGAGGATCTGTTGCGGCTTTATGATGCCTGCCATATCCAAAGGGCCGATTTGGCAATTGGATCACGCTATATATCAGGAATTAACGTCATAAACTGGCCTTTAAAACGAGTATTGATGTCCTATTTTGCATCTGTTTATGTACGCAAGATAACGGGGATGAAGATAATGGATACTACTGCCGGATTCAAATGTTACAGACATACAGTTCTGGAAACCATTGCTATTGACAAAATTAAAATGAAAGGGTATGGATTCCAGATTGAGATGAAATTTAAAACATGGAAATATGGGTTCAAAATTCTGGAGATCCCCATCATCTTTACAGATAGAAAAGAGGGAACTTCAAAAATGAGCGGCGGAATTTTCGGTGAAGCTTTCAAAGGAGTCATTAAAATGAAACTCGCAAGCTATTTCAAAACATATAAAAAAAGACAGCCGGAAAACATACAGATGGAAAGTCCTACAATTAAAACAGCTTAATCCATCTTAAAAACAAAATTCCCGGTAAAACCTGAATGATTCAATATTTTTATATAATTTCACTTCGAAAAGGTAACCGTCCTAGTTAAACTATTAATGCTAAACAATCTTTAATTAATCATGAAAGACATCGTCATCAAAGATGCCAGAGTTGTAAATGAAGGTAAAATTTTAAGAGACACCAGTATCCTTATTCGTAACGGTATCATTGAGAAAATATTCAGGGATGAAGTCCCTGCCAACATCCTGGCCAACGCCGATGTTATTGATGCATCAGGCAAACTCCTTCTGCCAGGCGTCATTGACGACCAAGTTCATTTTAGAGATCCCGGTCTTACCCATAAAGGGGATATCCAAACAGAATCGAAAGCAGCCATAGCCGGAGGAATCACCTCGTTTATGGAGATGCCCAATACAATACCGCAAACGGTTACCCAGGAATTACTCGAGCAGAAATTCCAACGTGCCTCGGAAGTATCCCTCGCTAATTACTCCTTTTATATAGGTGCCACCAATGATAATCTGGAAGAACTGTTAAAAACAGATCCGACGAAAGTATGCGGGGTAAAAGTATTTATGGGATCTTCAACCGGTAATATGCTGGTCGACAATCCAGAAACCCTTTCAGCACTGTTTTCGAAATCGAAGATGCTTATTGCTACGCATTGTGAGGATGAACAAATCATCCAGGCAAATATCGCGATAGCACGTGAAAAATACGGTGAAGATGTGCCAATAAGTGAGCACTCGAAAATAAGAGATACGAATGCCTGTTTTAAATCAACTTCAAAAGCGGTTGAACTGGCAAAAAAATACGGAACCCGGTTGCATGTCTTGCACCTATCAACAGCAGGGGAGATTGCATTATTTGATGCCGGTCCGGTCAAAAACAAGAAAATCACAAATGAAGTTTGCGTTCACCATCTATGGTTTTCGGAAGCGGATTACGAGAAATATGGCACTTTTATCAAATGGAATCCGTCCATCAAATCGGCGAATGACCGACAGGCATTAATTAAAGGGGTTAATGACAATAGAATAGATGTAATCGCAACCGATCATGCTCCGCATACCCTCGAGGAAAAAAATCAGACCTATTTTAAATCGCCATCGGGTGGACCACTTGTACAACATTCGCTGGTTGCGATGCTTGAAATGAGTCGAAACGGGAAAATATCGCTGGAGAAGGTTGTAGAAAAGATGTGTCATGCACCAGCTGATTTGTTTGGTGTCGAAAAACGGGGATATATCCGTAAAGGTTATAAGGCCGACCTTGTACTCATCGATGCAGCACGATGGACAGTTTCAAAAGAAAATATCCTCTCAAAATGCGGGTGGTCACCTTTTGAAGGTGATTCATTTTATTATTTTGTAAGTCAAACATTTGTAAACGGAAACCTCGTTTACGAAAATAATCATCCAAATTCTACAGGTACTTTTCATGAGGAGATTAAGGGAGAAAGACTCACTTTTAACCGGAACCAGGCTTAGACACTATATTATAATAGGTATCGTTATCATTTTGGGCGCTTGTAATCGTCCGACAGTGAAAGATCTGCCATCCGGCGAATCTTATGGGAAAATCATATACGACACTTTTATTGTCAACCGCGACTCAACTGATTCATGGGGAGATGAAAGCTTGTCTGCTTTTAATCGAAAGGCACTGATTGATAAGATATTTGATGCTGTATTAGATGGGAAAATAACTCCTTACGATTATTTTTCAGGAGAAAAGGTTTCCATCGGGCAGATTAAAAAAATGGAGATTGGCGGCGAGTTTTCGCGTGAAAAGATCAGTAAGATCCAGTTCGAAGAACGATGGATATGGGACGATCAAAAGGTTGAAATGAGCAAAGAAATCATCTCAATGACCATCGCATATGAAGTTTACAATAATTCCGGCGTATCAAGGGGTCAGAAACCAATTTTCAAGTTGATATTCATAAAATAAGAATGTCAGGTAAAATACTGTCGCTCCTATTATAATTGTATACCAATAAAAATTGCATTTACTCACTTCGGTTACAACATCTCCTCAGCGAGCCACCCAAAAGCTCCTATTTCATTAAAAATCTGGCGTTTGTTCTGGTTCTCTGGGATACAAAGACAGTTCTCTCTTTTGTCATCTCCTTGATAACTTCCTCACTATAATACCTGATTGTCAGGAGTTCCAATTCTTCGTTATAATGAACGACGAATTTTTTCTTCAAATCCCCGATCAGTTTGTCAAATCCTCTTTCAGGGCGGTCAATTGCCACTGAGAAATTCATGGCCGATTGCTGCACAAGGTTCACCTTCATCCGGTACAAAGCGAAAAGTTTATAGATTTCGCTAATGCTCTCCTCCGCAATAAATGAAAAGTCAATCGGCGAAATGGTAATCAGAATCTGGTCGTCCTTCCCAATGAAAATTGGCAGGTAATTCATTATGTGATCGATACTGCAAATCACCGATCCTTGTTCTTCAGGTTGAATAAACGAACGAACATACAGTGGGATATTCTTTTCAACCAATGGTTTCATCGTCTTTGGGTGAATAACCTTTGCACCATAGTAAGTTAGCTCCACTGCTTCACGATACGAAAGCATATCCAATTTTCGGGTAGCCTCAAATTTATTGGGATCGGCATTCATTATCCCGGGAACGTCTTTCCAGATTGTAACACTCTCCGCATTCAATATATTGGCAATAATAGCGGCAGAATAGTCAGAACCTTCGCGTCCCAAAGTTGTGGTTTGGTCTGTCACTGTTGCACCGATAAAACCTTGTGTCAGATAGATCCTATTTGCGGAAAAGTTGAATTGTGACTGAAGTAATTCGGTAGAAAGTGACCAGTCAATGTTTCCCTCCCGCCATGTTGAATCGGTTCTTAACCCTTTCCGGATATCAATCCAAATATTGGAAATGCCAATATAGTTAAGGTATGCACTCGTAATTTTAGTTGAAAGAATTTCGCCCAATGATACAATCTGGTCGTATTCGAAATCATAATCGAGAGATGGTGAATGGCCTAATCGTTTCTCCAGTGCTTTAAAATCGGATGTAATCTCTTTGCTGATTATATTTGAAAGATTTCCAAAAAGGTCCGCAATGATCTCAAAATGATATTGTTTTAACGTACTAATATTCAATATTAACTCGTCTTTGTTTCCATTAAAATAGTTCTTTGCGACCGCTTCAATTGCATTGGTTGTTTTTCCCATCGCAGAAACCACAATCACCAAATCATCAGAACAATTCTTTACAATACCAGCAAGATTTTTAACCCCAACAGCATCTTTTACAGAGGCTCCACCAAATTTATATACCTTCATTTACAATACGTTATAAACATTTTCAAAGTCTGGTTTAAAAATTTAAATTTATTAAACATCTGCAATTAAAGCCATGAAAAATAAACAAAAATCAAAAAATTCCATGAATACCTATTTTAATGAATCAGAAAGGATTATCAAAAATTTCAAAATGCAGGTCTGACCTAATCCCAAAAAAGCCAAAAAAATATTTCGTATCTTTGCCGGCAATAAAAGTTTAAAATATAAATCCAAATAACACTGTTACAATTTATTATATGGCTTACATCAACGAGAACTACCTGAAATTAAAAGCTGGATATTTATTCCCTGAAATTGGCCGAAGAGTGAGAGAGTTTGCCGCTGCAAATCCGGAAAAGGATATTATCAGAATGGGCATCGGTGATGTTACACAGCCGCTTCCTCCTGCCATACTAAAAGCTTTTCACGAAGGAGTTGAAGAGATGGGAAACAAAGACACATTTAAAGGCTATGGACCGGAACAAGGGTATGATTTTCTGCGTGAAGCCATTGCCGACAATGATTACAAGTTACGCGGAGTTGATATTTCTCCCGATGAAATCTTTGTCTCTGACGGATCTAAATGCGATACTGGAAATATCCAGGAAATTTTTGGAAATCAGAATATTATAGCAATTTGCGATCCGGTTTATCCGGTTTATGCCGATACAACAGTAATGTCAGGAAAAACCGGCGTGTGCCAATCAAACGGTTATTTCGATAACATTGTCTATATGCCTTGTAACGAAGCAAATGGGTTTATTCCGGAATTGCCATCAGCAAGACCCGATCTTATTTTCCTTTGCTTTCCTAACAATCCGACGGGAACTGTGGCTACCAAAGAAGTGCTGAAACTTTGGGTCGACTATGCCATTGCGAACAAGAGTATCATATTGTATGACGCTGCTTATGAAGCTTATATAACCGACCCATCAATTCCTCATTCGATTTTCGAAATAGAGGGAGCAAAAAGTGTAGCAATTGAATTCAGAAGTTTTTCAAAAACCGCAGGCTTCACAGGCACGCGCTGTGCTTTCACTGTAATCCCCAATGAACTCTTTGCTTATACCACAACCGGAGAACCGATTGCAGTAAAGCCGCTTTGGATGCGCAGGCATACTACAAAATTTAACGGCGTATCTTATCCAGTACAAAAAGCCGCAGCAGCCGTTTACTCGGAACAGGGGAAAAAAGAAGTCAAAGAAATTATAGCGTATTACCTTGAAAACGCGAGAATTATGAGGGAAAGTCTTTCTGCATCAGGCTACACGATTTTTGGTGGAATCAATGCTCCATATGTGTGGGCCAAAACAAAGAACAATCTGACCTCCTGGGAATTTTTTGATAAACTACTCAACGATACCAACGTGGTTGGAACTCCAGGGTCTGGTTTTGGACCTTCCGGCGAGGGATATTTTCGCTTTTCGGCTTTTGCCGATCGGGAAAATGTAATTAAAGCAATGGATCGAATCAAGAATCTCACATTCTAAACAGTCAAAATTATCAGGGAAATGATTCTTTAATCTCCGGACAAAACAACTAATGGCAGATTATTTGCATCTTTAAGCAAGCGGGATCTCACGGATTGAATTTAAATCAGTCAAAAACAGCCGCTGAATTTTCATAAAATTAAATCAAAGGCACCCCAGATGGCCATTAAATACTTTAGAATTGCTGTAATCATTCTGCTTTTCTCCACAGGAATCCAGATCCAGGCGTATTGCCAGCTGTATTTTCCTGAGGATATGATCAGTATCAAAGGACAACTGGTTGATGAGGTAACCAAGGAGGGAGTAGGATACGCTTCAGTTCTTAATATGCGAATTCGGGGAGGAACAATGACCGATGCCGTCGGAAATTTCTCCATTCAGGTTGATCCTTCTGATACACTTACCTTTAAATCGATAAGTTATAAAGATAAAAGAGTGCCAGTAAGTCAAATTATTGCAGCAGCTAACGGAATAGCCGTAATCACATTGGCTCCAGTAAGAATTCTTCTGAACCAGGTTGATGTTCAAGGTGCAGCACCCAAGGTTAATATGACCGGAATTCCGGTTGGTAAACCGGTAGGAGTTTCGGTAGAATTGCGAAGCGATTATTTTGCCTCAAGACCTTCTACACTAACGGCCATATTCCGACCTTTTTCCTATTTATCTTACCATCTCAGTAAAAGTGAGAAAGAAAAACGAACCACTTTGGCTGCCATTCGTTCGGAACGAGACTGGCAAATTCTCTCGTTGGTCTACAATAAAGATGTGATTCAAAGAATCTCAGGCTTTTCCGGTGTGATGCTGGAGGATTTTATGCTTTTCTGTAATGCCTTTAATGAACTTCCTGTAAATGCAAACAGTTACGATGTTGAAAAGCGGCTTCGGGAATTAATGAAAGAATATACTGTTGATGGTCCAAAAAAGAAATAACAACGTTAAAAAAAACCATCTTTCTGAAGACACATTGTGGTTAAAATTAAGTATCAAATGGTCGGAAAACACTTTGACCGTTTTGAAAAAACAACGTTATTCCCTTACAAATAGCTACTTATTGAAGTAAAGTCACGTCCCCAATTTTGGTTACCTGTTCTCCATTTGCAAATTTGCACCTGATCTTCCAGACATAGACATCTTGCGGACAAAGCTTTCCGTTATAATAACCATCCCAGCCACGCTCAACTTCATTGGATTGGAAGAACAAATTACCCCACCGATTGAAAATCTGAAATTGATATTCAACAACATCGCCGGCTACCAGGTTTGGATGAAAAATATGGTTGCGAGGGTCGCCTTCAATATAGTTTCCACCGTTTGACCCCTCTTTTGCAGGTACAAATGCATTAGCCATCTTAATCTCGTCGCTGTAAATTTCGATTCCGTGGGTCAAAACTAATTTGGCTGAACATTTTTCGGAAGTAGTAACAGTAAGAGCAACATCATAAAACCCGGTTTTAAGATATTGATGCGTAGGTTCAAAAACGGATGAAGTCGATCCATCGCCAAAATCCCAGCTCATCAGATAGGCATTGTTGGATAGATTAATAAAAGAGGCTGTGTTCCCGGGAATTCGGACCCGATCCACAGAAACCCGGAAAAAAGCAGTTGGTTGGTCATAAACGGTTATCACACGTTCGGCATATGACATTTCTCCAAGATTGTTGTAAACCGTCAGGCGTACATTATAAATACCACCAGTATAGTAAGTAACCTGAGGTTCAAAATCGGTTGAATGGCTACCATTTCCAAAATCCCACGAAAACTTAAAACCATTAACTGAGCGATTAGTGAATTTTATACTAAAAGGGGCACATCCTTCTGTTTCACAATCGAATGCTGTTTCAGGTGGCCCATCATTGATTGTGACACCTGTTTTTTTTGTTGAAGAGCAATTGTTACCTTTTGCGGTTAAGGAGATCATATAATAACCTGATCTTGAATATTCATGTCCGGAAACATTTCCATCCTGAGTTGGAGTTTGATCTCCAAATTGCCAGGTATAGTTCCATGGTCCAAATTTCGTCAGATTTGCTACTGTCACTTTTCGATTTGGCATTGTCTGTTCCAACGGATCTACACTGAACTCCGGTTGCGGGGTGGTGTATAATTTGACAACCGATTTAAATGTATCGATGCATCCGGACTCATTTCGGGCAAATAAATTAATATTATAAAGTGCCTCTTCCCCGGAAGGAGCTATAAAAGTATAATCAGGATTGGTCAAGGTAACATTCCCACTGCCATCACCAAAGTCCCATCGATAAGTTTTAGCTTCTGCAGAAGAGGTATTTGTGAATTTAACGAGCAAGGGGGAACATCCTTCGGTAACAGAAAGGGTAAATTCGGCTTTTGGCTGGGCAAGTACAGTAATCCGATTTAAGATAGTATCGTGGCATCCGTTCATTGATTCACCGATCAGTCTTACAATGTAGGTTGTGTCCCTATTTGTTATCGCATGAAATTTTAATAGCGGATTAATCTCGGTGCTTAATACTTTACCATCAATAGTTTGCCAGCTGTAAGATTTTGAGCCAGAATAAGCATTTCCAAATTTCATCTCGAAAGGGCTACACCCTTTTTGAATAACCTGATAACCAACAGAATAATCAGGTTCAACAGTAACAAACTTCTCGCTTGTTAATGTACACCCTGACTCGCTGCTACTAATCAGCTTGACATTAAATGCTTTAGCTATAGCCAAGCCATTAATAAAAATATGGGTAACCTCCTCATTGGTGCTTGTTGTGGTATATTTTGTACCATCACTGAAATCCCAGGTATAACGATCAGCTCCCGGAGGTGTAGTATTCTTAAAAGTTGCAGTAAACGGAGAACAACCGGAAGTTTCAGATACTGTAAATGTTGGAGAAGTATTAACATTTATGGAAAGTGACACAGGAACAGGTGACAGACATTCACCATTTGAATAGTTAACACTAATTGACTGAGCACCTTCCCTATCCCAAACAACTATTGCTGAACTAGATAAAGAAGTTCCTCCAGAAACGATTCTCCCACCTGGAGAAATCGTCCATTTGTAGTCAGATTTACCGGATTCAGTTGAATATTGGGTACTTCCTGCATTTAAGCAAACTGTCTGAGGACCTGATATGCTTGGAAGCGGAACCTGCAAAACCTCGATTTCACTTGTAAGCGGAGCAATCGAAGCACATCCGTCACGATTCGTATAGTTTACAGTTATAACCTGCGAACCTGGCTCATTCCATAACACAGTAACAGAATTTAATTGGTCGTTCTCCTTTGACACGATTGTCCCTTTTTCGGCTGACCATAAATAATCAGACATTCCCTGCTCAGTTGTAAAAGTAACCGGTGATCCGGCGCATACCGCTTTAGGACTTGCAATTGTAACAGTAGGTAACGGATTTACTTTCACTGCATACACCGCAGCAGAATTACCGGTGCATCCTGTTGTATTGCTGTAGTTTATACTTACAGTTTGATTTCCCGTGGAATTCCAATCCACTGTTATCGAATTTGTTCCTACCCCACTTCGAATTGTTCCACCAGATGAAACAACCCAGTTATAATCTGTCATTCCTGATTCTGTGGTGTAAGTTACACCCGCAGTTTGCACGCAAATCTTATTTAATCCTACAATTGTGGGACTAAGATTTCTGACGTTTACTTCAGCGATGATAGGTACTCCAAAACAAATCCCATTAGATGGTATGATTGTGTAACGAACAGTACCTACACTTGTTGTTGTGTTGATCAATTGTTGTGCAATAGTTGATCCGCTACCGCTTTCTGCACCGGAAACTGTCCCGGAAATTGTCTCTGCACTCCAATTGTAGGTTAAAGTTCCATCAGATGGGGTTAGCTTTATATTTGTCACCGATCCTGCGCAGATCACCTGTGTTACAGGAATAACAGATGCAATCGGGGATCGATTGACCGTTACCGGAAATTGGACTTCATCGGCTGACGAACAACCTGATCTATTTGAATAACTAACACTTATGATTTGGCCGCCTGATTTAGACCATGTAACTAAAACACTATTGGTGCCATTGCCGGAAGAGATTGTCCCACCATCCGATACTTTCCATAAATAGTCGCTCATCCCTGGTTCTGTCGTATATCCGACGGCATTTGTTCCCTGGCATGTAGTTGATTCTCCTTTAATTGTCGGAATATGCAAATCATTAACCGTTACGTTAAAAACAGTTGGAACAATTGCAGCGCAAAGATCATTAAAATCGTAATTCACTTTTACAAACTGATTGCCGAAGCCGATCCAATTCACAGTGATTTCGTTAGTCGTGGCACCTGAAGTGATAATACCACCTTCTGCAATCTCCCATTTATAATTTGTCTTACCGGATTCCGTTGTGTAAGTTACGCGTTTAGAACCGGCGCAGACACTACTTGCACCTGTGATTACCGGTAAAGTTCGGGAATTCACGCTGATATCCAATACTCCCGGCGCAGAACCCTGGCATCCAGGCTGTATATAATTCACACCAACGGATTGCCTCCCTGATTTATTCCAAAGGACTTCAGCAACATTTGAGACTGCATCTCCTCCCGAAATTAGTTTCCCATCTGAAGAAATAGCCCAATTATAATTGGTCATTCCAGCTAATGCAGTATAGACAATTCCGGTCGCTTGTTCACAAACCGTTTCAGGACCCACCAAAGAAATGGTTTGTGATGTATTTACGGATACGTGAAAGTCATAGGCAACAACTCCAACGCATCCGTTCTCATTGGTATAATTCAACGAAATTAACTGAATACCCGGTTTATTCCATGTAACAGTTATTGTATTTGACGTTGAAATTCCTCCAGCGTTAACAGTTCCGCCTGAAGAAACGGCCCATTGGTAGTTTGTCA
>JANYLE010000455.1 GCA_025363795.1 Mariniphaga sp.
TTTTATTTCGCGCAGACGTGGGTCAAACGTATATTTCCCGATTTGAAACAATTGATTCTCACTTCCTGTTGCGCCCTCTGACCGTTTTAGTACCACAGCAATCTTATAAAGCAAGACATCTGCATCAAAAGGTTTGATGATATAATCGTCGGCACCTAACCGATAACCCGTGATGATGTCCTCTTTTAATGATTTTGCGGTCAGATAAATGATGGGGATATGCGGATCAATTGACCGGATCTCTCTACCAATCGAAAACCCATCGACATTGGGCAACATTACATCAAGCAGACAAAGATCATAGATTCCTTCTTTAAAAGTACTTACTGCATGCTTCCCATCATCGAGCCAGGTGACCGAAAAGTTACAGATTTCGAGATAGGATTTTAAAACAGCTCCAAAGCTGAGATCGTCTTCAACAAAAAAGAGAGATTTCTTCTTGGTCATCTTCTGTTAATTAAGAATGGGATGAAAACGACAAATCGGCTTCCTTTTCCCGGTTCGCTGTACACCTTGATGCTTCCATTGTTGGCTTCCAGAATTGCTTTGACATAGCTTAAACCAAGTCCAAATCCTTTAATGTTATGGATATTTCCGGAAGGAAGACGATAAAATTTGTCAAAGATCCTTGACTGCACTGCCTTTGTCATCCCAATGCCATTGTCTTCCACCGATAAATAGATTCCTTTTGGACAATTGGTTGTTGAAACTCTGATTGTCGGCATATCAGGTGAGTATTTATTGGCGTTATCCAAAAGGTTATAAACAAGATTGGTAAAATGAGTAGGGTCGGTTGTAACAACCGGATTGGTCGCTTCAAGTTTTGTTTCAATACTGCCACCCTTTTTTTCAACCTGGATAAGTATCCCGTTTATAGCTTCTTCGATCAATTGATGGACATCGACAGCATGAAAGTTGAATTCAAACTCTTTTCTGTCGAGCCTTGCAATCTGAAGGATGCGTTCCACCTGTTCGTTCATTCGCAGGTTCTCTTTCTTGATCATCCCTGTAAAGAACAGGATCTTTTCCTTGTTGTCGATTACTTTATCGTTGGCAATTGAATCGGCAGCGATTGAGATTGTTGCAATCGGGGTTTTAAATTCATGCGTCATGTTATTGATAAAATCAGACTTCATCTCTGAAATCTTTTTCTGCCGGATAATCAGGAATATACTAAGTGAAAAGGTGAGAAAAATAATCAGGGTAAATACAACTGAGAGTCCAAGTAACAACGTGGTCGTTTGTCCGATAAAAAAGGTCCTATCCGGAAAGTAGACTGCCAGCACAAGATTCTTTCGAAAGATATCGTTGGGGAAAAGGTTTACTTTATACCACTTTTGGATCGTTTTGTCTTTTTGCTCTACTTTGGCGATACTATCCCCTGATGAGATGAGGAACTCAAAATTAATAGGAATTGCCCTGTCTATGAGCTCCTCCTTCAGTAATCGCTTTAATTGGATCTCATCGATATGACGTCCCATTTCCCAACCACGGTACTCAATCTGAATCTGGTTTGACAAATTCTCCAGTTGCTCAATCTTTTTCTCCATTTTGTTCCCAAAACCTGGGAGCCCGGACATGATAAGGGAGTCATTGATAGTGATAATGGTATCTTTTGCCGTAATCTTAATTGGTTTGTTCAATTTTCGAAAAATATCGGCTGAATTAAGGGTTTTATTTGCCTTTTTAGTTTTTTGCGTCCTCTTTGTTGTTACGCTAATCCTTCCATTAATTGTATCTCTCTTTACCGTCACATCGATATCTTCGAAACCCGGAACTGGTGGCGGTGGCGGTGGTGGCGGAGGGGGGAATGCAGTATTTTCATCCCATTGAAGAGTGTCTTCGTTGCTTAGATTTTTTATTATTTTAAGATCGTGACCTGTTTCAAGGCGTTGGACAGTTTTGTTCATCGCATCGTTTACTGATCTGTCGAATAGCTCATTTCTGACTTTTACCGAATTGTTAAACCAATAGACTTGTACAGCTACTATTCCGAGCAGCGATATTCCCATTAGAACAATTAAACCGATGATGATCCGTTTATTCATTAATGAATAGTTTGTTTTTTGCCAATAGATATTCGTTCCGTTGAATCCGATCTTATTCCATAACCCAAAAATAGACAATAATTTAACCCTATTTTCAACTTTAACTTTCCCTTAACACTTTTTTACAAGACCTTAACCAGGAATGGAGGATAACCCAACTACTTTTGGATTGTATTAAGAAATGGAAAATTATTCATTCTAAATTTAAATCGATATGAAACGTATTTTTTATGAAAAGATCAGGGGCTTTCGAGATGAAAATTTCAGGCAAGTCTTATCAGTAATCGCGAAAGTGGATCATTCGAATTTACGAAAGCGGATTGTGGTTGTCTCCGTTTTTGCCGGATTATTATTTACCGCCTCTTCATTTACCTTCGGGCCTGTAGATGATGCCGTTCTGGTTGATAATACACCTCAAAAAAAGGAGCAGCATGTAAAAGTTGTCATCAGGAAGGACGGCAAGGAAACAAAAATTGATACGACACTTAATCTTCCAGATGAAAAAATGATCAATCTTAAAGTTGATTCAATACTTAAAAAGCTTGATGTTGAGGGAATTGAATCTGGTAAGTCTAATATTGTCATTCACCGTGGCGGAAAAGCCATGCATTGGAATCATCAGAATGGAGAAAGTCTTCCAGGGGAGGAACAATTTGATATCCTTGTTCAAAGCGGTGATTCAGGCAAGGTGATGCATAAACGAAAAATCTTTCGATTTGGTGAGGGTAATGATGCTCTTACTATGGGAGATGACGAAGGCGATAATTTAATTCCTCCTCCACCACCACCGATGCCACCTTTCCCATTTGAGTATCAACAACGTTTTAACGGTGACCCTTTTGCTTTAGATCCCAATGACGATGCCATTATTTCATACGATAAGAAGGATATAGGAAAAGGGTTGGAGAAAATTACTATTATCAGAAAAAAACAAATCAAACACGATCTGAACAAGGATGTTAAGGTGCATGTTGATGTTTTGGATGATTCGAAAAAATAATTTCAAATGAGGCAGGTCTTAAAAATTGTAAATTAAAAAAGGCGGAATTAATTCCGCCTTTTTTAATTGTGTTTCACCAAATTTATGCCGGCATTTCAGGCAATGTCCAAGGTGCACGGTAAGTATGTTTAATAAGTTCCGCAGCGAATTTAGGCGCAGGAACAGCATCAGTATATACTTTGTCAAATGTTGGGTGACCATCATGGATGCTGAATTTGTCTTCAACAACAATCTTGATCACTTCTGCATCGGTGATGTTGGTGAATTTCATATTTGGTCCGTCCCAGTTCAATTCTTTGTTAAGGGTTGAAAGACGTACTGCCAAAACACCCATCACAACCATTTCATTGAATGGTCCTGACAAACTGAAATCGGAAGCAGTCTTAACACGGGTTTTAGGCGATTCTTTGGCTGCACGAACCCAATCCATTTCGTGGGTAAGTGTAACGCGACGACGGAATTTTGGAGCTTCAGGTTTTTCAACCTTGCCATCAGGACGTAAAATCCATGGATTAACGCCATAACATCCGCAAACCAAAATACCTTTTGTACCGTGGAAGAAGACGCAACCGCCCTGATCATTTGGATTCTGACCAGCTGGCCACATAGCAGGAAGCATTGGTTTAATACCACCGTCGAACCAGAATACTTCAACCTGTGGAAGTTTGATTTTCATTGCCTTTTTAGGTGTTCTGGCAGGGAAAGTCA
>JANYLE010000467.1 GCA_025363795.1 Mariniphaga sp.
AATTTTTGATCGTACAATTCTCGAAAAAGCTGATTTGCGGACATCACACAATTATGCTATCGATCCTGAGAATAACAGGATCAAAAAGGGAAAATTTTCCTTGCCCGGTGTTTTAGGATTATTAGCCAAGTATAATATCGAGATTGAATAAGGACCTTACGAAGTAGAATGACCAATTCACTTTGTTCATGAAGTAGTTCCTAAGGTCAGAACATCAAGTCATCCAATCGCTCAAAATATCGATAGTTTCAGATAGGGTAGGCTGATCGTTCCGGAACATAAACTGATATTTGATTGTTATATTGCAATTGGAATGCCTTTAAAATTTCAATTCATTAACCAGCTACAAAAATGAAACATCAGAAACTTCTTTCAATTGAGGAGATTAAAAAGAGTTATAAAGCGGCCAGAAATGTAAATATACAGCACCGGGAGAAGCTGACGACCATCAATAAAGCTGCTATTTGGATAACGGATCGCGTTGGAAGTATGGGGTTCTTCATGATTATTTTTGGGTGGACATTTATTTGGCTGACCTGGAATACACTTGCTCCAACTCAGTTAAGGTTCGATCCTTTTCCTGCCTTTGTACTTTGGCTTTTTATTTCGAATATGATTCAGATCTTCCTGATGCCGCTCATCATGATCGGGCAGAATTTACAATCAAAACATGCCGAACTTCGCGCAGAAGAGGACTTCTCAATCAATAAAAAGGCTGAAATAGAAATTGAAACAATTCTGATGCACCTTGAGAACCAGAATGATTTAATAGTTCAGATCTTAAAACGTCTTGAGGAAGCTGAGAACAAGGCTTCCAAATCATGATTCTTCCGATTGCCAGTAACTAAATTTCTTTGGAAAAAAGCCTTTGTAATTAGCAAGATGCAGATCTATAAAGAATAAATCAGAATTTCATGCCCACACTCCATTAATCGGGTAATCGCAGAACTTACATTTTCCTTTCTCAACATTCATCGAGAGGATAGCATAGCCCTTTCGCTCAATGATCATTCTTTTGCATTTCGGACAAAAGGTATTTTCGGTCCCGATTTCGGGGATATTTCCAACATAAACGTATTTACAACCAGCTCTTTCTGCAATTTCTTTCGCCTTTAAAAGCGTACCAATTGGTGTTGCCGGAAGCTGAGTCAATTTGTATAAAGGGAAAAACCGGTTAAAATGTAAAGGATATTCTGCAAATCCGTTTTCAACCAGCCATTCACTCATGCGTTTGATCATCTCAAAATCGTCGGTCCAAGAAGGGATAACCAGGTTGGTGATTTCGAGCCATACCTTATGCGCTTTAAGCGTTTTAAGGGTATTTAAGACAGGTTGCAATTTCCCTGCATTGAGCTTCAGATAAATCGAATCGCTGAATGATTTCAAATTTATATTTGCAGCATCGAGATAAGGTGCAAGTTGATTCAGTGGCTCTTCATTGATGTATCCGTTGGAAATGAACACATTTTTAATATTTTTTGCCCTTGCCAGTTTTGCCGTATCCGATACATATTCGTAAAACGAAATTGGTTCTGAATAGGTATAAGCAATTGAAGGACAATTATTTTTGATACATTCTTCGACGACCTTATCTGGCATCAGGTCAATATTGGTAGTCTTCTTTGGGCCAATTTGAGAGATTTCCCAGTTCTGGCAATTTAAACACGCAAAGTTACAACCTGCCGTAGCGATTGAATAGGCGCGGGATTGTGGCAGAAAATGCAGAAGGGGCTTTTTTTCGATCGGATCGATATGAACAGCACACGGATTGCCATACGCGATGGAATAAAGTTTGTCGTTATGATTCACCCGATTATTACAGATACTGGTTTCTCCGGGCTTCAATGTACATTCATTCGGACAAATTCCGCATTTTACACCTCGTGGCGTCACTGAGTAGAAAATTGCCTCCCGGCTCCATTTCCACAATCCTGGATTATTAGCTGACATGGCATTACTAATTAAGTTTGTACAAAACAGACCTCCCATACATAAACTACTTCTTTTTAAGAATTCCCGTTTGTTTATCTTTTCCATATTCATAAAGTGTTATTTAATCAACCTTAAAATTACATATAGTCAGTATTTTAGGTTTTATTTATTATTTTGAAAAGAGCAACCAGAAGATTAAGTCCCGCGATAATAAGGCAGCTGCAGATAACTCCTGCTAAAGGGAGAAGAATTACCGAAATAACAATAGCACCTAAGGCTGCACCAATCAAATCAACAGCATACAACAGCGATGCTGTTTGAGTGAATTTGCCTGGCAATAGTTTTGTTCCAATCACATATTGAAATCCAACAATGGAAGAAAGGGTTAACGTAATCAACCCAAATAAGAGCAGTCCCCAAAATCCATTTGTTATCGCCTTTTGGCCGTACCAGAAAACCGGGAAAAGGATAGCATACAAAAACAAAAGTAACTGTGCAGCTACAAAATGCTTATTCGTAGCACTAAAGTGATTGCCAATAATTGAGCCTAGCGAAAGTCCACCCATAAACAAGGCAATAATCAATCCGATGGCTGAGTAAACATAACCGAAAAAAGTCTGAAAGGTGAAGATGATCAGTATTTCAAACGAAGAAGCGGTGAATCCTGTGATATACATACCTGCGGCAACTGATCGCATAAAAAGTAAGGGGATCAATAGCAAGATTACCGGAATTGAAATCAACATCCACCCATCGGACATAAATTCGGATATAAATTGTAACGTGTGAAAATAAACCGGCGATGGCTTTTCGTCCAAATTCAGGATGTTCTCTTTCAGATTGTCTTTTATTGCCTTTCCTCTTTGCTGAATGGAAGCATCGTCGATATAATTGGAATTAACATATTTCGTGTCAATTTTTCTCGCCTCAGATAATTGGGCAATATCAGTGCTA
>JANYLE010000084.1 GCA_025363795.1 Mariniphaga sp.
CTGACTGTCTGGATTCTGATAAGCATCATTGCCGGTGCAGAATTTGGTTACGACCTTCCGGAAATCGCCAAAAACATGCAATTCCTGAGCGACATATTTCTGAGGCTCATAAAAACCATTATAGCCCCCTTGATTTTTGCAACCCTGGTGAATGGAATTGCCGGACACAACGACTTAAAATTGATTGGCAGGTTGGGCTGGAAATCAATTTTATATTTCGAGATAGTTTCTACAATTGCACTGTTTATTGGGCTTTTGGCGATCAACATCAGCAAGGCAGGTGAGGGATTGGTTTTGCCAGCTGTAGAAAGTGCTCCCGTGGAAGCCATGAAAGCCCATAGTTGGTCCGGTTTCCTGTTGAATATGTTTCCTGAAAACCTGGCCAAGTCGATTGTCGATGGAAATATCCTTCAAGTGGTTATTTTTAGTATTATCTTCGGAATTGCAGTGGCCAAAATTGGGGATAACTATAAGGGAACCATGTTGCGATTTACGGGGGGATTGGCTGAAACCATGTTTAAATTCACCAACATTATCATGTATTTCGCGCCGGTAGCAGTTTTTGCAGCCATTGCCTTTACCATTGGTCACCTGGGACTCAATGTATTGGGAAGTCTTTTGAAACTGCTGGCCACCTTATATGTCGCTTTAATTACTTTTCTATTGGTAGTCATACTCCCTTTGGTACTCTTTTTAAAAATTCCGCTTAAGAAATTCATTTTGGCCTTGAGTGAACCTGCCTCCATTGCTTTTGCCACCGCCAATTCAGAATCGGCATTGCCTTCAGCCCTTGAGTCGATGGAACGATTTGGCGTACCCAGGGAGATTGTTGCCTTTGTCATTCCAACGGGCTACAGCTTTAATCTCGATGGAACCACTTTGTACCTGTCCCTGGCCTGTGTTTTTGTTGCCCAGGTAGCAGGAATCCATCTTTCTATAGGCGAACAATTGACCATGTGTTTCGTACTGATGCTAACGAGCAAGGGAGTGGCAGGCGTCTCACGTGCTTCGTTGGTGGTGTTACTGGGCACTCTATCCAGTTTCGGACTTCCAACCACACCTGTATTCTTAATTTTAGGCATTGATGTATTGATGGATATGGCCCGCACAACGATTAATGTAATAGGCAATTGTACGGCCACTGTAGTGATGGCCAAATGGGAAAATTCATTTGATTTGAAGAAGGCCGAGAACTTTTCGAATAAGATATAACTTTATTATATTGCTGGAAGAGCTTGAACGCCTGAAATCAGCATATCCAAAGATGTGGCTGCCAGTTTATCAAATGTATAATCCCTGATGTCCTTGAATGTTCCACGGATGGCGCAATTCTCTTCGTCTTTGCAATGTACACAGGCTTCATAGTATTTATCGGAAGTACATGGCAGCAGGGCAATACTTCCTTCAAAAAGGCGGACGATCTCAAGCAGATTAACATCCCTGGGGTTTTTCATCAGGAAGTAGCCGCCATTTTTTCCAAGTCGGCTGCCCAGATAACCGTTGTTCTTCAATTCAAGCAGGATGGATTCCAGGAATCGTTTGGGGATTCGTTCACTCTCAGCTATTTCGTTAATCATCAATGTCCCTTTGCCAAATTCTTTAGCCAGCCTTACCATAGCAAGCATCGAATACCTCGTCTTTTGTGTTAACATCTCTACCCTATTTTGCTGATATGTTTCAATTTATCGATGTCTTTTATTTCGATGGTTTTACCATCTAGCGTGACAATCTTCTCATTCTGCCATTTCGATAATGTCATGATCACATTTTCGGTGGAGCAACCTGCAAATTCGGCTATTTCCTTGCGTGTCAGGGAAAGGACAAAGGTTGTTTTTTGGTAAACTTCAGCGGCCAGGTACAATACAATGTCGGCAATGCGTCCTTCCTTCTGTTTATGGGCCAGGCTGATAAAGTTCATCACCGATTTTTTAAACATCTCGGAAGCCACCTGGAACATCATCATGGCAAATTTCGAATTGTCCATGAGTACTTCTTGCGTCACCTTGGAATCAATCATCACCACCTCGCAATCCTCCACTGCGATAAACGAAAACAGGTTATTGTCCTTGTAAAACAAGTTGGCTCCCCCCAGAATCTTAGGGGCTGAAACAATGGTAAGGATCAGGTTTTTCCCCGATTCATTTTCGTAATTAAATTTAACAATCCCTTTTTCTAGGTAAACAATGTGGGTAGGCATTCCACCTTGCTTCAAAATAGTTTCCCCTTTTTTGAAATTGAGTTTTACCGATGTCTT
>JANYLE010000090.1 GCA_025363795.1 Mariniphaga sp.
CTGACTGTAACATCACCATTCCACTAATCCAATCATCTTCCCAGCATTACGCTTAGGCTAATTCAAAATAATTAATCATCGTCAAAAAGAATTCAGTTTAATTTCTGAACTTTACTATCACAATCCAGCTATTAGATTTGATCGTTAAAACATATCCAGATGACCGAAAAATTTCAGGACAAATACCGGATATCATCTGCACGTTTACGGAATTGGGATTATAGTGCAGAAGGTATCTATTTTATCACAATATGCACTGCCGGACACGATTGTTATTTTGGCGGAATCGTCAACAAAAAAATGGTATTATCAGATATAGGTTCATTGGTACAATTGGAATGGGAAAAATCATTCGTTATTCGAGCTGAATTATTTTGCGATTATTTTGTCATCATGCCTAATCATATTCATGCAATTTTGCGTATTGAAAATGAGGTTTGCAAACAAACCGATGAATTGCACAATGGAAATAAGCACAACATCTTACCTGGGAACGATGTAGAGACGGACGGTCGTCCGTCTCTAGAAATATCCGATTGTCCGTCTCTACAAATATCCAATCATACGTCTCTGCATCACGACATTGTACCCCCCAAACAAACATCACCAGCCAAATTCGGGGTTGCATATCGTCCACCAAAATCAATTTCATCTTTTGTTGCAGGTTTTAAATCGGCAGTAACGGTGAACGCGCGAAAAATTCATGCTGATTTTGGATGGCAAACGCGTTTTCATGATCATATAATTCACACAGATCCGGAATATCACCGAATTGCCGACTATATTGAGAATAATCCTGCGAATTGGGGAAAGGATAAATTTTTCAAAGATTAGTTTGCCATTTTAGATATTTAGTTGCCGGTCGTTGGCCAAGATCTGCAATCAAAAATATTTTCGATTCACGCAGGCTTTATGAACCTTTTTAATAAATAAGGTGTATATATAAAAGAGTTCGCAGTAATTGCGCAGCGACACTCAACGAATCAAAGAAAATTGAGACTATTATTTTTAATCTGACATCATAAAAAAAAATAATAATATGGCTAATAACACAGTAAACTTACATCGGGTTTTTGCAGCTCCTGTAGAAAAAGTATTTAAAGCATTCGTAAATGCTGATGCAATGGCTTCCTGGTTACCACCTTATGGCTTTGTTTGTAAGGTGCATAGTATGGATGCAAAAGTTGGGGGTTCCTATAAAATGACGTTTACCAATTTTACGACAGGCAATAGTCATTCGTTTGGTGGCGAATATTTAGAAATAATACCCAATGAATTATTAAAATATACGGACCAGTTTGACGACCCAAATTTGCCCGGACAAATGATTACTACGATTCAACTAAAATCTGTTTTATGTGGAACAGAACTTTTTGCTACACAAGAAGGCATTCCCGATTTAATTCCAACTGAAATGTGTTATTTAGGTTGGCAGGAATCTTTAGACAAATTAAAACGTTTGGTAGAACCTAATATTCCGGACGCGTAATAAAATATTCACAAATTAATAGTAAAAGATATGGCACAAATTAATCCGCATATTAACTTCAATGGAAATGCTGAAGAAGCATTCACATTTTACAAATCTGTATTTGGCGGTGAGTTCGCAATGATTGTACGTTTCAAAGACATGTCAAGCCCTGAATTCCCGGTCGCAGAAAATGAAGCAAATAAAATAATGCACATTGCCTTACCTGTTGGGAAAAATGTTTTAATGGCAAATGATGTTCCGGAAAGTATGGGCCGGACAAATGAAAACGAAAACAGAAGTAAAATTTCAATAAGTGCAGAAAGCAAAGAAGAAGCAGACAAATTATTTAAAGGACTATCAGAAGGTGGGAAAGTTGAAATGACTATTGCTGACAGTCCCTGGGGTTCGTATTTTGGAATGTTTAGAGACAAATATGGTATAGAATGGATGGTGGACTTTGACCCAAAATATAATGGACAATTGTAAAAAAAGTAACTTCTGCTAATTGAGTGGAATGCCCTGAGATGGTTTCATTCCAGGGAGAGTAACTCTTATCATTATGCGTATGGTTATCGTCTACTTTCAAAGAAACCGTTAAAGGAAGAAAAGGGAGAGAAAGAAGAAAAGAAATAGTCGGTGAACGTTTGGTTGGAAAACGATTGCAAGTTATATTATGAATGAAAAGTGCCCTGCATTTCGGGGCACTTTTTTTATGTTTATTCAGGAAATCCAAAGAAGAACCTTGACAACAAGGTTTTTGCGGAGCGAAACGACAAGGCTTATCCTGAAGCTATTGAAGCCTTTTCACTCCTTGTTTTCCGGTCAAAATTAGGGAAACCTTCCTCTCCTGTTAATCAACAGTGGCATAGATTACCATTCCCTTTTTATGAGGTATCGTTTTTCCGGACAATTATTTATAAAACACAATTTTTTATTAATAGATTTGTTAATACAAAAAGGAAGTAAAATGTACATCTAAAGCATTCTAAAATGAAAAAACGGAGACTTCAGGTTGCAACAGGTATTTTGCTATTCTTAATTTTAATTGTTTTTAGTTGTAAGGTAAAAGATCAAGTTCCGAAGGAACGGCATTTGCCGAAAATGAAACAACAGCGTGAGGCAGTTTCATCTGACCGTGGTGAGTCAGTTCCAAGAACTCAGGAATCATTGCCTGCTCCCCCATCACCTCCGCCGCCTCCAGGTTCTTCGCCAAGACAAAGAGCAAAGCCACGACCTGAATTCTCCGAAAGGGTGGAAAATCCGCCAGTTAATACTGAACGTATGTCGGAAGATAGGATTGGTGCTGCATTTGAAACTGCGCCGCGCAAAGAAAAACAAGCGCAATATGCTGAGCGAATTGATCAATCATCTTCCGAACCTGCAGTGAAGGTGCGACCGGTGAAAGAAGTTAATGAAGTAACGCCGGTGGTGTATCCTAAAACAAGTTCCAAAAGCATTGCATTTTATTGCCCCGAGGAGATGAAGGAGGAGAATACGTATGAAGTTCGGGCAATGCTGGGTTATTTTCTAAAAGATGAAGAGGTTAAGGATGAATTATTGGGCGCAATAAATGAAACAAGAAAAGAGATGCACGAAGCGCCGGTAACACTTTCGGATATTGCGACAAAAGCCATTGCACTGGACAAGTATGTAAAAATTGATCTTCTTGATCCGGCAAACAAGTTTAAAATAGTCTATGTACCAATAAACCCGAATTCTCCTGCGAATGAACCGGTAAAGATATTTGATGATGCGACGAATCAATACTATCCGAACCTTTTTAAATGGATCTGGAAAGTAACGCCAAATACGAGTTCCAAAGGGCCTGCCGTTTTAACGTTGGTGATCACGCCTTACGATAAAGACAGGAAACCTCAGGCCGGAGAGCAAAGGAACTACGCGATTAAAGTGGCGTTGAAAGAGAGTTTTGTTGCCGCAGTTTGGGATCGTGCCAACCGAAATCCGGAATGGGCAGTTGCCAGTATCATAACGCCAATCCTTTCCTTCTTTGCGGGATTGTTCGTTAAGAAAAAGAAGAACAGTGACGCCAATAATCCGGATGCTTAATTGAAATGCCATTGCAACTTTATAGGTGCTTAAAAGAGAAACAATGAAAAGGATTTGTACAGAATAAAAATAGATTTACCTATTTTTGGCGGCAATCCATACTATTAAAAATGAACTATCTTCCCCTGATTGGCACTGTAGCGATTCTTAACTTATTGGCGGTTATGAGCCCGGGGCCTGACTTTGTGATTACTGTTAAAAATTCAATCCGGTATTCACGCAGGTCCGGTATATTTACAAGTATGGGCATCGGACTCGGACTTTGTATACATCTCTCCTATTGTGCTGCCGGGATCGGTTTTATAATTTCAAAATCGATTATCCTGTTTTCCATCATTAAATTATTAGGCGCTGGTTATTTGATCTACATCGGTATTAGTTCAATTCTTGCCAAAGGAAGGGAAGCAGAAATAACGGAAGAAAAAACCAGCGACGATCTCACCCGCGTACAGGCTTTCAGAACCGGCTTTTTCACCAATGTTTTAAATCCAAAAGTTACGCTGTTTATTCTTAGCTTGTTTACATTGGTGATTGGTCCTGCCACCCCTGCATACGTTATCTTTATTATTTCAGTAGTCATTATTTTAACAGCCGTCATTTGGTTTACAATTGTTTCCATATTTTTCACACAACTAAGCGTTCAGCGGGTATTTTATAAATATGAGAACATCATCAACCGTTTCCTGGGTGGTTTGCTGATTTTGCTTGGGATTAAAATTGCATTGTCTATCCGATAATACATTCAAATACTTCTGTCATGAAAAAAATTATAGCTTTTCTTTTGTTTTTATTTCCCTGTGTGATCAGTGGTTTTGCGCAGTCAAATGGAGTTGTTTACGGAAGCAATTCGCAGGCAGGACATTATGCTTCGGTAAATGGGATTAAGTTGTATTACGAAACCTATGGAAGCGGAAAACCCTTAATTATGCTGCATGGGAATGGTGGCTCCATTAATGCCTTTAGCAAGCAGATCCCATTTTTTGAAAAATATTACCAGGTAATTGCCATCGATAGCCGGCTGCAAGGAAAGTCGGGAGGTTCACCCGATAATATCTCCTATGATTTAATGGCTTCCGATTTCTGCGCGTTATTAGATCAGCTGCACATTGAATCTGCCTATGTTTTAGGGTGGAGCGACGGTGGTATTGACGGGATAATCATGGCGATGAAGTGTCCGGGAAAAGTAAAAAAACTCGCTGTTTCAGGAGCCAATACAGTACCTGACTCTACAGCACTGTCCAATGCCGATTTAATGCAGATGAAAGATTTTGTAGCACATAATACAACCGCGCCTAAAAAGGATATCGCGCTAAATAAGATGATGATCGATCAGCCCAATATTCCGTTTGCGGATCTGAAACAAATTCATTGTCCGGTGCTGGTGATGGCAGGAGATCACGACATGATTAAACCCGAACATACGCTGAAAATATTCCAGTCAATCCCAATGGCTTCGCTTTGTATCTTTCCTGATTCGAATCATGGTGTGTGTCAGCAACACCCGGATTTATTTAATGAAACAGTGCTTAGGTTTCTTACAAAATAAGGACAACAACAACTAAAAAGCCTGACAGTTCCGGAGAACACTGTCAGGCTTTTGTGAATGATTTAATTTTTTAAACCCCTTATTCAACGGTGACCGGAATCTGTTGTTTAATGTCGCGTGAAGAGGCACCCAGGTGGATCACAAACTGACCCGGTTCAATCTTCCATTTCCTGGTGGTTTCGTCGTAAAAGGCCCATTTGCTGATTGGTAATTCCATATTGACCACCTTGCTCTCACCGGGTTCAAGGGTAATTTTACTGAACCCCTTTAACTCCTTGGTCGGACGCATTACAGATGAGACTTTATCCTGTATATAGGCTTGTACCACTTCTGCACCCTTTGCTTTACCGGTATTTGTCAACGTAAACGAGAGTTTGACAACCTCATCCTGATGGTACTTTGTTTTATCAACCGTGGCTTTCCCGAACTGAAAAGTGGTGTATGACAATCCATAACCAAACGGGAAAAGCGGAGCAATATTCCTCGTATCAAACCAGCGGTAACCAACCAGAATATCTTCCTTGTACACTTCTGTGATACTGTCGCCAGGGAAGCAGAGTTTGTCGAATGAATGTGCACCACTGTCTGTCAGCTTTACAGGGAAAGAGAAAGGTAATTTTCCTGATGGATTAGTTGCACCGGACAGAACAGAAGCGATGGCATCACCTGATTCAGAACCAAGGTACCAGGCCTGAAGAATAGCCGGAACCTGGTTTACCCAGGGCATGGCCACTGCATTTCCACTGATCAAAACTACTACCACTTTTTTATTCGCCTTTACAAGTTCTGCAAGTAATTGATTCTGTTCAAAAGGAAGTTCGTACTGTTTCCTGTCGCCTCCTTCACAATCCTGGAAATGGTTCTTGTTTAATCCGCCAAAGTAAAGTACGACATCGGCATCTTTGGCCATTTTAACTGCTTCGTTCCTGAGCGAATCAGCATTGTATTTTGATGGCAGTTCGCGTCCGTAAGCTGATCCTCCAGAAGCATATCCCATCGCATATTTAATATCGGCCTGTTGTCCGTAGGTATTTTTCAAACCCTGAAGCGGCGATATTTCAAACCTGGCTTTAAGCTCCGAACTACCTCCACCAACTGTCATCTTGCGTGTTGCATTCTCGCCAACAACTAAAATCTTTTTGTTGGTTTTTATATCCAACGGCAACAACTGTTGATCGTTTTTGAGTAAAACAATTCCCTCTTTGGCAATCTG
>JANYLE010000105.1 GCA_025363795.1 Mariniphaga sp.
AATAGTTTTCAGCCCTCTTATTCATAACCGCACGAATCAACAATTCGGGATCCTTTGGAAAAACGCTGACTTCGTTTAATGCAATAACCAGTAGTTCAAGTTGGATTTTTGTTTTTTCAGGTTTAAATTCTGAAAGACTCAACGTTTTGTTTTTGTAACCCAAAAAAGATACGACGACTTTTCCTTCCGTCATATTTTTTGGGACTTTTAATGAAAACTCACCTTCTGAATTGGTGATCGTTGCAATATTTGTCCCATTCAAGGATAATGAAGCAAACGCAAGCGGAGCCCTCGAATCCTGATCAGTAACCGAACCTTTGTACTGCACATACGTCAGCGTATCAGGCTGATTTGATTTTGGGATAGCCGGCAGAGGAAGAGCCGCTTTAGAAAAGCTTGTGCACACCAGAATAATCACGGACAGCACTATCGCTTTTCTGATTAAATTGAAATTTTGTGTTTTCATGGCTTAAATTTTAATATTGGACTTTGTACTAAGTTGGACTTTATACTCATGAGACAGTCAGCCGTAAAAACACCCTTATCAAAAAACGCTCTTTTTAAAGAATTATTCACAAACATATCGGACTGAAGAATTATAAATAATGTAATTATCAATTATTCAGAGATTTTAACTATTTAGGTCGCGAATCTTTAACATTTAGTTTTACTTTTGAATATTTAAATCAGGTTTCAGATTTAAATAATTTTGATCAGATAAAAACTTTACGCGTCCATATTGTTATATGTTTAGTCTGATTTTTTAATCTATGAAATTTTGAGAAAAGTAATAGTTGTAACGCTCTTAGCGCTGTTTTCTCTGTTTGTAATTGCTCAGGAATCCCCAAAAAGACCAAAAATTGGGTTGGTTCTTTCTGGCGGAGGTGCAAAAGGATTTGCTCATGTTGGCGCACTCAAAGTGATTGAAGAAGCGGGCATACCTATCGATTATATTACCGGCACCAGTGTTGGAAGTATTGTTGGAGGACTATATGCAATAGGTTACGATGCGACAACGCTGGAAAATGTGATCGGTAGTGAGAATTGGGCAGAGTTGTTAAGCAACAGCGCTAAAAGGGAATACATTCCTGCCATTATCAAAGAGGAGCAGTCACGCTACCTTATATCCTTGCCTTTCGAAACAAATAAAATAGGTATCCCAGCCGGGGTGCTTAACGGACAGAATGTTATTGAATTATTTACTTACCTGTCCTACGGATATCATGATGTAAGCGATTTTTCGAAATTCCCTATTCCGTTCAAATGCATTGCAACAGATATTGCCACGGGTGAGGAGGTTGTTCTGGATAAAGGTTACCTTCCCAAAGCGATGAGGGCAAGTATGGCAGTACCGGCGGCTTTTGCAACCTGCGAGATTGGCGGACGTATGTTGGTTGATGGCGCACTCGTAAATAATTTTCCGGTTGATCGTTGCCGTGAGATGGGAGCTGATATCGTCATTGGAATTTATATCCAGGATGATTTATTGGAGAAATCGAAAATCAAAACAATTCCTGATGTAATCTCCCAATTAATCAGCTTAATGTCGATCACCAAAAGTGAAAAAAATCTTAAAAATGTAGACATCTTAATCAAGCCTGATTTGACAGACTATTCTGCAGCAAGCTTTGATACTGAGGCAGCCAAAGTGATGATGAAGCGCGGGGAAGATGCTGCCCGAAAAATGCTGCCTCAATTGATCAGAATGCGCGATTCACTGGGTATAATCCCCATTGCCAGGAAGAAACGCGAATTGCCGGATAACAATGCCACAATTAACGTAAATAAAATTGAAGTTGAAGGGACAGCAAAAACGAATATTGTCTCTTTCCTTGGGAAACTGGGAATCGAAAAAGACAAAAATGTCACACTTCAACACATAAGAGCGAGCATATCAAAAATCTACGCTACAGGAAATTACGAAAATGTTGATTTTAAGATCTCCGGTGATGAGAAAAAAACAATCCACATCATCGTTAAAGAAAGTTCCACTAACCGTTTAAATGTTGGTTTGAATTATGAGACCGATCTTAACGCAGCGGCGCTGATTAATGCAACAATCTACAGTGACCGGATCAGCGGATCCAATCTCTCGCTTGATGCCAAATTATCTTCTTACCCAATGTTCACCGCCCGATATTCCCTCGACAGAGGATGGAAACCAGGCATTACTGCGGCGGGTTCATTTATCTCGGATGTGATTTGGGGATACGAAAACGGGCGCAAGGCTGCAGAAATCAATGTACAGTTGACCAATTTCCAATTGGCAACGCAAGTTGTTATCTCTGACATCTTCAAAATCGCAGTCGGTGCTTCGTTTGAACATTTCAATTTCGGTTCAATCATAGGTACGCAGGACAATACCGAGTTCAAAAATGCAACCTTCTATAACTACTTTGCAAAAATCAAGTTTGATGAATTCGATAAACCCTATTTCCCCAATAGAGGTTGGGCAATGGATGGAACCTTTAAATTAGTCACAGACAATGGCGTGAATTATATGGGAAAATCGCCGGTTACGCTGCTTGGCTTTACCGTTAAAGGGGCTGCACAGATCTCTGACAGACTCGTATTTCTTCCCTCCTTCTACTCACAGTTTACCCTTTCATCTGACGTTCCAATCTATTACCGATCTTATATTGGCGGATCCCAAAAAACAAACTATTTCGGTGGTTATCTCCCCTTTGCCGGATTGAGGCGCATGCAACTCAGTGCAGATAATGTGGCTTTGGTTCGGTTCGACCTTCGCTTGAGACTTTGGGAAAAAGTATTTGTTTCACTAAATTCCAACGTTGGAATGTATGGCGACGCCGTTTCTCCATTTTCAAACGGGAATTTCATGGTTGGCGAAGGTTTTTCAATTGCCTATAACAGTGTTGTCGGGCCAATTGAGTTAAATCTGAGCACTTCAAATTTAAATCAAAAAATAATTCCCTACTTTTCATTAGGGTATAGTTTTTAATAGTACAAAATGAAGCAATATATTTTAATTATTTGTGGATGTTTACTTTCCACATCAATATTCGCCCAGTCAGGACTAGGATTGAAAGGTAATGCATTACGAAATGCGAACTATTCCGTTTATGTAATCGATGCAGATAATGGTCATGTTATCTATGAAACGCCTCAGGTAAGTCTCGTGCCTGCATCTGTTATGAAAGTCGTAACGACTGCGGCTGCATTGGAAATTTTAGGAGCCGATTTCAAATTTAATACCCAAATCGGCATCACAGGTACTATAAATTCGGAAACCGGAATATTGGAGGGGAATCTTGTTCTGAGAGGTGGTTGCGACCCTTCCTTTTACTCCGAGCATTTTCAGGACCATTATAAAGGAACTTTCGAGGCATGGGCCGCGGCTCTGTCAAAAGCAGGAATAAAAAGCATTCCCGGAAATTGCATAGTCGATCTTTCTCAAATAGAAGGACAATCAATACCGGGTGGCTGGGTATGGGAAGACATTGGAAACTATTATGGTGCAGGCGTTTCTGCATTTACCTATTCAGACAATTATTACAAAATCCGCTTTACCTCGCCGACAGAACCGGGCAAACAGGTTATAATCGATGGCACAGAACCCGTGATTGATAGTCTCAAGCTGATTAATAAGGTTGTTTCGTCAACGGTCAATCACGATCTTGCATTTATATACGGAGCTCCGGGTTCATTTTCGCAACTTGTTGAAGGGACGATTCCCAAAGGACGTACTGATTTCATCGTCAAGGCAACTATTCCGGATCCACCCAAAATTGCAGTGAACGAATTCGTCAAAATATTGAAGTATTACAACATAACATTTTCAGGCAGAATAATAGTTGCCAATCTGTTACCAACAAAGGAATTTAAAATGTTAGCGGAAAAAAGTTCCCCTCCGCTTCGCGATTTGATCGTACCGCTCAATCATGAGAGCATCAATCTTTTTGCAGAGCATTTGTTACGGGAGATAGGTCGTGCACGAAAGAAGTCATCATCATTGGATAGTAGTTTAGTTGCGTTAAATGATTTTTGGCGTGAAAAAAATGTTTTTCTGAATGGATTTTATGCTACGGATGGAAGCGGACTCTCACGTTCAAATGGAATCTGTCCCCGAACTTTGGCTGAAGTGATTCGTTATATGCATCTTAGCCCAAATCGAGACGTTTTCTTCAACTCCCTTCCATTAGCAGGACAAACAGGAACGCTTACTTCATCCTTCAAAGGAACGAAACTCGAGAATAATCTTAGGGCAAAAACAGGCTCAATGACGAGGGTCAAAAGCATGACAGGAATCTTTACAAATCAAACAGGTAAAAAAGTAATATTTGCTGTGATTACTAATAATTTCGATGGGACACAGTCCTCAGTTAGCCATATAATCGAAGATTTTCTAAGCGAAATTTATTCATTAGATCCGGCTACTTCAAAAAAGACAGGTGTGAACTGATTTATTAAAACTTCAGGCCAAAATCTTCAAAAATTCCCAAACAATAGCAAAATGCCTGATTAAATATCGAATTGCATTAAATAAATGTAAATTGCTTACGATTTTATTTTGAGATGAAAGTTTTATTCGTAGTTTTGCCCAGAAGTTTATTTGAAAGTATTAGTCAGAACAATTTGGCTAAACAAAAATAAAAGTTCGATTGTTATTTGGTTAGATTTGTATTTTAGAAAATTATGAAGAATTTAATTTTACATAGCCTCCTACTCGTGGTCATTCTTATTCTCGTCGATAACGGGTGAGGAGGGTTGTATATTGTATGATAAAACATATAAAAGCCTTTCTCGAAATGAGAAAGGCTTTTTTTTAAACAAAACTTTGCCTGATGAAAAACGAATTAAGGAGCAATACAACAACAATGGGCCGCAGGATGGCTGGTGCACGTAGCCTATGGAGAGCCAATGGCATGAAGGAAGAGCAATTTGGGAAACCATTAATTGCGGTTGTGAACTCTTTCACACAATTTGTTCCGGGACATGCTCATCTTCATGAGATAGGACAGATGGTAAAGAAACTGATTGAAGATGAAGGTTGTTTTGCTGCCGAGTTCAATACAATCGCTATTGACGATGGGATTGCAATGGGACACGACGGAATGTTGTATTCGCTCCCTTCAAGAGATTTGATTGCCGATAGTGTTGAGTACATGATTAATGCGCACAAGGCCGATGCGATGATCTGCATTTCAAATTGCGATAAGATTACCCCGGGTATGTTGATGGCTGCGATGCGGTTAAATATTCCTTGCATTTTTGTTTCCGGAGGTCCAATGGAAGCTGGAGTAGTTGCAGACAAAAAATACGATTTGGTCGATGCAATGGTAATGGCTGCAGATCCTTCAGTAGATGAGAAACTGCTTTCGGAAGTCGAACAAAAAGCTTGTCCAACATGTGGTTCCTGTTCTGGAATGTTCACAGCCAATTCAATGAATTGTCTGACTGAAGCTTTAGGCCTTTCCCTTCCCGGAAACGGTACGATCGTAGCAACCCATTTAAACCGCAAAAAACTATTCGAAAAAGCAGCCAAACGTTTGGTTGAGATCACCTGGGATTATTACCGTAACGGGAATGAAAAGGTTTTACCCCGAAACATTGCTTCACGCGATGCATTTATGAATGCCATGACGCTCGATATTGCCATGGGAGGATCAACCAATACCGTTTTGCATTTATTGGCTGTTGCCCATGAGGCTGAAGTCGATTTTACGATGCAGGACATCGACGCACTTTCACGAAAAGTCCCATGTATTTGTAAAGTATCCCCCAATTCACATTATCATATTCAGGATGTTAACCGTGCCGGTGGAATCATGGGTATCCTTGGACAACTGGAGAAAGGCGGGTTGTTAAATACCTCCGTTTCTCGTGTTACCGAAGCGACGCTGGGTGCTGCCATTAACAAATGGGATATCCAAAGAACTTCATCTGATGCTGA
>JANYLE010000120.1 GCA_025363795.1 Mariniphaga sp.
CGACATCGTCCAGCAGCATAAATCCACACTTAGCAGGTCATCGACATCGTCCAGCAGCATAAATCCTTATTTAGCAGGTCAGCGACATGCCTTTATTAATGGATGGTTTGTAGTTCGGAAAATCAAAGGGCGTTATCAATCCAAAGATAAAACCCCAAAATTACCAGCCGACAATAATTGATTTTTATTTTGTGTGAATTATTGAATTAATGGGAAAAGGAAGCCACTAAAATCTGGCAATTTTAGGATGGGGAAAGGCTTTTTAAGGTTGTTGAAATTACATGGAATAACTTGACCCACCTTCAAAACTAAACTGTTTCCGGAATCCGTTGGTAATACGTCAAACATGTTAAGCCAAGGCATTTAATTTGACACTTTCACCAGATTTTCCATCAATAATTTTTTTATATCTTTGACTTAAAATAGAGAAAGTCATGGAATTAAAAATAGATTTGGATTACAATCAAATACTTGGATTGATTCATCAACTTCCCAAAAGGGAGATTGAAAGGCTGACAGATACCTTGCAATCAGAAATTTCATCGAAAAGATCGTCCGAAGATTTACAGGAAATGATTTTGAACGCACCAACCTGGACTGATTCAGACTTTGATGATTTCAATAAGGCAAGGGTTCACATTAATAAATCAAGGATTGCATGATATTACTCGATTCTTCAATATTGATCGAGCTGTTTCGAAAAAAGGATAAGGAAAAAACGTTGTTTTATTCTTTATCTCAGACTTATAACGATTTATGCATATCTTCAATTACCCACTATGAGATAGGCATTGGCAATAGAAAATCGCATTCAGACTATTGGAATTTATTAAGTGAAAATCTGCGGGTAATTCCATTTGATAAAGCGTGTTCAAATAGTGCAGTTGCAATTTATATTGATCTGTTGAAGGCAAATAAGATGATAGATTTAGCAGATATATTGATTGGGGCCACCGCTGTATCATATAATATCCCAATTGCGACCCTTAATAAAAAGCACTTTGACCGGATCGAAGGCCTTGAAATACTTACATAACTTATTTTGGTGCTGACGTTGACTGTAAGGAAAGTCACCCAAAGGTGTCTTCCCCCTAAAACAGTTTTCCAATCTCTTTTTTGAGCTCATTCATCGCGATGGCGATGGCCTGATTCTCTTCTTCAATATAGTTTTCGATGATCTTTTTGCTCAGCGATAGGGCAGGGGCGTCATTGCCGATTTCTTCAGCTGATTTATTAATGATCCCGATCAGATTTTCCCTGGCACCACGGATGGTTTCCCACAGTATGGCGGAGACATAAATTTGCTGGGATAAATTGTGCTCGAATTCCTGCCTGATATGCGAAAGTAGTTGCTGATGATAATCGGAGGCATTTAATTCGTGAGGTGATACGCGCATAAGCAAAGATTGCGGGGCAATACGTTCCAGTAACAGAGCCAGACGTTCATATGCCTGCAACCTTACAGGTGTCATTTTTCCGAGGTTTTTCACCCTGAATTCAAACTCCCGTTGTCGCTGGGCATTTTCGAGCATATCCCTGAAAAGGAAATAGGCTGTAAGAAAGACGATAAGCGCTGGAAGCGTAATTTTTAAAATCTCCCAAATTGAATTGATATCATTTTCCATGTTCTTTGTTTGCAATTAAATGATTGATATTAAATACTGGTTTCGATGATTTGTGTTACTGCTTTTGTTCAGTTGGTGGTGTGATTTGAATATCTTTTCCCGAAATCCTTGAAACCTGGTAGTATTGGAAGAAGATCAGCACAAAATAGAGGAGTGTGAGAATTGAAAGCAGCGCATACCGCTTTTTCTTATACTGAAACATGATCAGGGAAACAATTGCCAGAACTCCGCCGGCAACTGCCTGCCATGCTGTTGAGGTGAGCATGGAAACAACTGAACCCGGTTCATTCTTTTCAGCCAGGGTTGTAAATTCACCGAAAAGGTTAAAATAGAGTGCTGTCAGACTGGTTGCAATCAGGACAATCCAACCCAGTCGGGTCCAAAGATCCTTTTTTTCAACATACCCGATAATGATTAATACAACTCCTGCAAATATTCCCCATTGCGGGAGAATTGTCGGCAGATACAACTGAGCACTGGTCATTTTTATAGTTTAAGATGCAAATGCAAATTAATGAATATTCCTGAAAAGTTTGGGTTACATAAAGGGTTTTTTCTCTTAACAATTTGATAAAACTGGTTCAACCTTTTATATCCTTATTTTTGAGGACAAATTTTTGATCAAATTATGAAGGAGTTAAAACAGAATCCCCGTGCGAAGGGATTGATTTTTGATATCGATGGAACGATTTGCGACACAATGCCGGTTCACTACATCGCCTGGCGGGATACTGCCGCAGAACAAGGTATCGATTTTACCACTGATCTTTTTTTGGAAGTTACGGGCATTCCAGCTTTACAAACCAGTCAGTACCTGAAAGCTAAGTTTGATGCCGATTTTGATGAGGTTGAATTTACGAGACTAAAGGAGGAACGTTTCGAACAAAATATGCATAGAGCCAAACCAATTCTCCCCGTGGTGAAAATTATCAGGGAGAACAAAGGGAAACTGCCGATGGCTTGCGGGACCGGAGGTTCACAGCACCTTGCCTGGAAGACCCTCGAAATTGCCGGTGTCAAAGATTGTTTCGATCATGTGGTGGCGGCCGAAGATGTGATTAATCACAAACCTTTTCCGGATACATTTTTAAAAGCAGCCGAACTGATCGGTGTTCAACCGGAAGATTGTGAAGTTTTTGAAGATGGTGAACTTGGAATACTAGCTGCCGAAAGCGCCGGAATGATGTCTGTCGATGTTAAACCTTATTATGAGGTAACGATCGGACAGGAGTTGTAGGGGAAAAGGGGGCGAAAGAGGCGATGGAGCGCAAGGGTATCGAACTTCGTTTCGGCAATTTGAATTTTCTTTTATGCGACAACTTCTTTTTATTGCTAATTTCGTCATTCGGTTAAGCTTCTGCATTTATGGAATTCAAAATAGTATCAGATTATCAGCCTACCGGCGATCAGCCCGAAGCAATTGAACAGCTTACAGAGGGGGTTATTTCCGGTGTCCCTTATCAGACTTTATTGGGCGTTACGGGCTCGGGGAAAACTTTCACCATGGCGAATGTTATTCAGCGCGTTCAGAAGCCAACGTTGATTTTAAGTCATAACAAGACTTTAGCCGCACAGCTTTACGGTGAGATGAAACAGTTTTTCCCCGAGAATGCGGTTGAGTATTTTGTTTCCTATTACGATTATTACCAGCCGGAAGCCTATCTTCCGGCCACCGATACCTTCATTGAGAAAGATTTATCCATCAATAAGGAGATTGAAAAGCTCAGGCTGAGCACAACCTCTGCCTT
>JANYLE010000129.1 GCA_025363795.1 Mariniphaga sp.
CTTTTGGATCAGTCACGGCATCCGTTGCATCTGTTACGGCCTTCGTAACATCTTCAAACCGGTCAAGAAAAGTAACGGTCAACCCCTTGGACGGCAATTCTTCATCACGGTTCATGGCCCAGTAACCGTTTTGAAGGTAATCGTGATCAACCGTGCTCAGTTTTTGGATAGACCCGTAACCGCAATGGTGGTTGGTCAGAACAAGCCCGTCTTTGGATATAATTTCAGCCGTACAGCCACCACCAAAATGCAGGACGGCATCCTTTAGACTGGAGTGATTAATATCATAAATATCTTTGGCTGAGAGCTTAAATCCCATTTCTGACATTTTTTTAATGTTCAGCTTTTGAATCAGGGACAGCATCCACATCCCTTCATCCGCACGCAAGGTGCCAACAGACAAAATAAGGACTGAAAAAAAGATTAATCCAATTTTTTTAATGTTCATCTTCAAGATTGACTTTAGTGTGTTAACAGATTATACAACTGACAATAATAACAATAAAGCTCAGAGTAAAAAATGAGATTTATTCCTCTTCCAAAACTTAATAATGATAGCGTATCACAGGTGATTATCGGCTCTATGACGGATCGTGTGGGTAAAATTTGCAAATAGATTTCATTCGTATATATTAATATTAAGTTGCTGTATATCTTTTGGATCTGGAACCATATTTTCAAAACTTGCGACTACCCACTCATGGAACTCGCAAGAGTTTATACATCTCCTTTTGTGATATTTCTGCCATACTCGTTTCATTCGTTTATATCGCTTTTAAGTTATTGTATATCTATTAATTGAAAAGTATCTCTTTGAATATCTGTGACTCTACTCATGGAACTCGCAAAGTGATAAACATTACCTTTTGTGGCGGCCTGCCATGCTCGTTTCAAATGGTTTATGCAATGAACAGTTGGCTATTGGCAACTTGCAGCTGGCATGATAGTTCTAACTATTTGACTCTAATCCATTATAAATAAAGATAATTCCAGATTTTATAATAAGCGGGTCTGCCAGTTGCCAGTCACGAATAGCCAGCTGCAATCATACAAAATCCAATTACCCACGTCAAACGTCCAAGAGCCCTCTTATTGCACAGGTTAATGATCAGAACTCCGGATGATGCGAATTGTTGAAGATGTTTGAGTAAATTTGAAGTTTTAAAGTTGCAGAGTCAAAACTCAAAATTTGAAGTATTTGGAACCTATGGATCACGATAAGCTCATTAAGATATATGCACAAAGTTTCCGGGAGAATTGGTCAAACCCCGCGTTTACCGATTACCAGGGAACAACAACTAACTATGGCGAAGCGGCACAAAAAATCCGGCAGATTCATCGTTATTTTGAGGAAGTTGGTATCCGTAAAGGAGATAAGATTGCTATTTTGGGGCGTAACTCATCCAATTGGGCGATCACCTTTCTGGCTATTTCGGGTTATGGCGGTGTAACTGTTCCTGTTTTGCCCGATTTTAACCCGGAGAATATTCTGCATATCCTCAATCATTCCGAATCGGTGTTCCTGTTTGCCGCCGATGCCCTTTTTGAGAAACTCGACAGCGAAAAAATACCGGGGGTTAAAGGGGTCGTCAGCCTGAACGACTTTTCAGCACGTTCGTTTAAATCGCCCGAAGAAAAAGAACTCTGGCAAAAATGTTTTCTAACTGAATATGCCGGGATCGCTGATCCTGAAAATTTTGAACTAAACGAATATGACGCAGAAGACCTGAGCGTTATTTCGTACACAAGCGGCACATCTGGTTTTACCAAAGGGGTAATGATACCTGCACGCAGTCTGTTGTCAAACATTATCTATGCTCAGGAACATATGCCATTAAAATCGGGCGACCGCATTGTTTCGTTCCTGCCAATGGCGCATGTTTTCGGATTGCTGTTCGAATTTTTATTCCCTGTTTCAGTCGGTTGTCACATTACCTTCCTCTCGAAAGCCCCAACACCGCAGCTCATCATCAGTGCATTCCAGGAGGTAAAACCACGACTGATTTTGTCCGTTCCGCTCGTCATCGAAAAAATATATAAAAAACGGATTCTTCCGGCGCTTGAAAAACCGGTTGTGAAATTCCTGCTTAAAGTTCCCGGTATTCAATTGCTGTTGTACAAAAAAGTACGCGCCAGCCTTGTAGAGGTCTTTGGCGGTAATTTCCACGAAATCGTGATTGGCGGTGCTCCGCTGAATCATGAGGTGGAAGCATTTTTCAGAAAGATCAAATTTCCGTTTACGATTGGTTACGGCATGACCGAATGCGGACCGCTGATTTCGTACGAACCGTGGAATAGTTTCAGACAATCATCGGCCGGGAGACTCGTAGACAGGATGGAAGTTCGCATCGATTCGAAAGATCCGTATAACGAGGTGGGTGAAATCCTTGTGAAAGGGGATAATGTGATGATGGGCTATTATAAAAATGAAGAAGCGACGGCTGATGCGATCGACAGTGAAGGCTGGATGCATACTGGCGATCTCGGAATCATTGACGCCAAAGATTTTATTTACATCCGGGGACGGTGCAAGAATATGTTGCTTGGGCCATCGGGGCAGAATATTTATCCTGAAGAGATGGAAGCCAAACTCTGTAACTATCCGTATGTACTTGAATGTGTGATTACCGAACGTGAAGGCAAGATGGTAGCTTTTGTATTTCCCGACCCGGAACGGATTGAAAAAGAAAAGCCAGACGAAAAGCATCTGAAGGAGATCATGGTTGAAAACTGCAAACATGTGAACAGGGAACTCCCCAAATTTGCCCAGCTCAGTTCAATTATCCTCGTCGACAAGGAATTTGATAAAACACCGAAGCGCAATATTAAAAGGTATTTGTACACCTAAAAAAGACAGTTGGTAATCGGTTAACCGGGAATCAGAACTTTCTAAAAAGTAATTTTCTAACCTTTGTGAAAAGTTGCTGTAAAGGAGGCTTTTTCATGATCAGTCATAATGGTAACGGCATTTTGCAATAAGCACTTCATTTTCTCTTACCTGATAGATAAGACGATGCTCTTCATTTATCCGACGAGACCAAAAGCCTTTATATTTATACTTGAGGGGTTCAGGTTTACCAAGTCCTGAAAATGGATTTCTGGATATATCTTTTAGCAACTCATTGATCCTACGAACCATTTTCTTATCTGTCTCCTGCCAATAAACGTAGTCTTCCCAGGATTCATCAACAAAAACATACTTCACTGCTCAATAAGTTCTTTAGTAAAAGAATCTCCCTTTTTTAGTTTTTCAATAGCAGAATCAAGTCTTCTTTCGTTTGTTTTTGAAGACAGTTCGTAGTGGGTCGCATTGAGGGAGTTGTACTCGGCCAATGACATAATAACTATGCCACTATCTTTTCCACGATTGATAATTAAGGTCTCGAAGTTTTCTGTCACCTTGTCAAGATACCTTTTTATGTCTTTTCTAAAATCTGAAATTGTTGTCGTAAGCATAATCCACTATTATTTGTACAATATTTAGTACAAATATAAGTACAAATATTCGATGAACAATAGTGGATTGAGTTAATTTTTAAAGTTTGGAACGTTGCGTTGATTCGACTCAGATCCAGGATTGAAACGCCATAGGAGCCAAAAGCTTTCCGTTATAGCTTCGCGCTTAATTCGCCTAAAGTTCAAGACTCAATTTGAGATGTCCGCCAAGACCATCCCGAATTATTCTCGTTAGAGTCGAAAGTCGAATGTCGCTGGCATTATTTTCAATTCTCGAAATATAGTTTTTTGTTGTTCCACATTTTAATGCAAGTTCTTCCTGTGTCAGATTTTGATGTTTTCTGGCTTCCTGAATAAGTACCCCAATTTTAAAATTTTCAAATCCCTCTTCGTACTTTTCCCGTGAAGGTGTACCTGCTTTTCCATATTTCCTGTCGATGTGGTCGTCCCAGGAAACAAGTTTATTATCTAGATTTGTCTTCATAGTAATTCTTTTTTAAACATTCTGCTTTCTCAATTTCATTTTTAGGGGTCTTGTCTGTCTTTTTCTGATAACCATTGAGCAGGATTATCAAATTCCCTTCGTCGAAGAAACAGAAAATTCGGAATATGTTGCTTCCAACTTTGACTCTGATTTCAAAAAGTCCATCAGTCCCTTCAAGGTGTTTGAAAAATTTCTCAGGAACCATTCTTAATGACCTTACCAAACCGATTACCCAATCAATTTTATTCTGAACTTCAGAACTTTGCGCGTAATAAAAGTCCCAGAATTCGTTTCCGTAAACGTAAGTTGTACGCATTAGCTTTTCTGTTTCGAAACAAAGTTACCTATTTAGGTAACAATTACCAAATTTAAAAAGAAATTATCTTCGAAGCAGTTCGGTTTTTGTATAAAGACTAACAATTACTCAAATTCTGCAAGAAACGCTGCACTTTGGGATTGTTAGCTGGCAAAAATCAGTTGCAAAGAAATCCGATTTCAAAGTAAGATTTATTTTCCACCAAGCCTCAACCTTTTAAAGGTCAATTCCATTTGGGCCGAACTTCCGGGATCAGTTTTAACCCACCGTTCATTGGTCGATTCAATTCCAAAGATGTTTGGGCTTTGAGTTGTTCCAAAATCTTTAATTTCCAACGGCTCCTGATGCTCTGATAAAAACTTTCCGATTTGAGCATGAACGTTTCTAAATGGCTCAAGTTTATAGGAACTTAAAAACGAAACATAGCTGATCTCAAACTTCTTTGCGAAATGCCTGATAAATTCATGAGAATCAAAATCAGGATTAGGAATATTTTTGATGATCTCGTCTTTTATGGTACCCAGGTTTTCATTCATAAATTGATTTAAACTCATGGCAGGCGTTTTTAAAATCAGTTTAGTCCTGTAAATCTATATAATCTTTGATAATTAAAGATCATCATCCGTCGGTTTTATTTTTGATATTCCGAATGCTTAAGCACTTACATTTTTGTTTCAGGTGAACGGAGAACAGCATTTTGTTTTTCAACAATCCTATCCAATATTTCCATAATATTCTCATGTTTAATAATGATCATTCCAATTCGCTCTTTCGATACGCCATCCTTCAATTTGAAATCATAAACAGGGGCCTGATCAACCAGTTCAGATTCGAAGCAGTTAAACAGAATTGAATCTTTACTTTCGAGATTTTCTGCCACCTCCAAAATATGGGTCGAAATAAAAAACAGATTACCCTTTACTTTAGCCAAAGCAGAGATGATCATCAGTGATGCGTCATAGGCATCTTTTACGTTTGTTCCCCGAAACAACTCATCGAAAATAACGAACAGATTTCGCTCTGAATTAATCTTCAAAACGATGTCCTTAACTCTATGCACTTCGGAATAGAAATGACTGTAACCTAAATTCAGGTTATCGGCTAAATTAATCGTTGTGAATAATCCATCAAAAACGGAGATCTTCAGGCGCTTTGCCGGAACAGGGAACCCTAAATGAGAAAGGTAAACCATTAAGCCCATGGTTTTAAGAAAGGTCGATTTCCCGGCCATATTCGGACCTGTTAGAAAACAAAAGTTTGCATTGTTGTGAAATACGAAACTATTTGGAACAGGACTCGCCAAAAGCGGATAAAATGCATCAGCTACTTCAAAAACAGGTTGTGATTCGGAACTATATTCGGGCAAAGTATATCCGTCACTCTTCATCATCCGGCTTAAAGTCTGAAGGACATCAATTTTATAAACAATGCTCAACAGTTCTCTGAAAAGTTCTTTTTTACTTGCTCTTAAAAAATTATCAAGATTGTTGATTTGATTGAACGTAAGATCTTTGATGTCTTCCGGCGGGTCAATTAATATCGTCCTAAACGTATTCAATTCTACAAAACTTTTGATCCGGTCAAAATCTTCCTTCAATGTTTCAGGCAATGAGAATGATATAGAATCGTTGATAAAAAGCTTCAGATCACGAAATAACCAAGTGACATGTAATATGCCGTTAGAAATAATCCAGTAGTTTCCGTTTTCAGACAGCTTATTGCTTATTCCATTCAAAGTCGCATCGATAATATTGTTCCGAAGTGGAATCCGATCAACATTCAGGTAGTGCTCTATAAAATCAAGATGACGCGACTTTAGCTTAAGAACACAATCATGAGAAAAGAAGAAATTAATTTCATCTTTACGACTTTGGAGATATTCAAGATTCGAAACAGGCATCCGAAACAACTTGTTCATTATCTCCTGACCTCCTTCAGTCGCCGTATGATTATAGATTGAAAAAATAGGTTTGTCGGTTGACCGATCCTGAAACAGATTCAGATCCCGGATGGTTTGTTTGTCAATGTCAAATAGCATAATACTGATAGTTGAAAAGGCA
>JANYLE010000132.1 GCA_025363795.1 Mariniphaga sp.
TGATCTCCCAGCTTGATTATATTCTGATGGATCCGCAAATGGTTCCAATGGGAAACGGAGATACATGGAAGATTTGGGAATTCGATACCTATATTGATGATACGGAAGATTTCATGAAACGGTACATGGATTACGCCCTTGAAGTGTTGAATAATGAACCGATTACTATTTTTGCCTGGCCTTTGTTTTTACCTGTTTGTATCGCACGGGATTACTATAAATTATGGACAGAAGATCGTATGCAACAGATCATCACGGCTGCAAAAAAACGGAATATCGCCATTGAGATAAACGACATGGCGCATACACCACACGAAGAATTTATATTGAAAGCAAAGGCGCAAGGAATCAAATTTACATTTGGCTCTGATGCAAGAACCAATATTGCAGGAAGATTAGCCTATTGCAAACGAATCGCGCAAAAATGCAATTTAAAAGAAGCTGATTTTTATATCCCCAAAATGTCCAGGTAGAAAAGAATTCAAATCCGCTTTTCGCAGTTTTTTTTAATAACAACAGCCCCTAAAGGTTTTAAAAACCTTTAGGGGCTGAAATATAAATTGTAAACTCTCCACCCCTTTACAAATATGGGGATCGTACGAGAGTTTATTTCTTCTTGTGAACGATGTGTTTTGAATGGGTTGTGTGCGTTGTATGTGTTGCGCTTGTTTTATGAACCGCAGGTTTAGCAGCAATACCAAAAGCATTTGAAATTGCAACTTCGGTCAATGGTTCCATTACATTATAACCTGCTTCATTGGGATGAACACCGTCTTTTGAATATTCGGCTTTCAGACCATTCCGTTCATCAACCATGGGCGTAAAAAAGTCAAGGTAAATCGCTCCGCTTTTAGCGGCATAAGCTTTGATCATCTTATTCAGTTCAATGATCTTTTCAGCCGGTTTAAGTCCCGGTTTCCATGGATAATCATAGACAGGCAGCACCGAACAAAGGATCACCTTAATATCATTGGCTTTTGCCAATTGTGCCATCGAAATAAGATTGTCTTCGATCATTTCAAGTGTTGATGGACCTGTGTTACCTGCAATATCGTTGGTGCCCGCTAAAATGACAACTACTCTTGGTTTAAGTTTGATTACATCGGCCCTGAACCGAAGCAACATTTGCGGTGTGGTTTGTCCGCTTATCCCACGATTAAAATAAAACTTTCCGGCAAAAAACTCAGGATGAATCCTGATCCACCCTTCAGTAATGGAGTTACCCATGAATACAACCCGCTTTTCGTTAGGCGTAATTCCTACCACATTTGCATTTTCAGCTTTGAAATGATATAAACCGGGCCAGTCCTGACCCATCGAAAACGGAACTATTACTACTGAGAATAAAAGTGTTAGAAGTGATCTTTTTAATCTTTTCATATTTAATAGTATATTATTTCAAAATTGAGGTGAAGTTACTTTTAACCGGATATTTATCAATGAATTTGCGGCTTTTTATTTTACAGCGCTGATTCGGATTTAAAATCAGTACTTTTCAAATTGTGGATTTGAAACCGCTGTCAAACCCCTCTTTTATTTAAAAGAAACGACAATGGATAAATGGAAAGAGCGATTATTACTGACCAGGATGAGATTATTAACAAAACGGCAACTTAAACAACAGCATAAACGAGCGCAAAAACTCCCCGGTCTTATTTTGCTTATTGTCTCAGCATGTAAACGGACTGAAAAAATTGAAATTAAAATTTATAAATCTTATGCAAGTCAATCTTTATTAATCTGTTTGGAAATGACTTGTACAATAATATCGAATGCCTTTTTTCCTGATTCAGAAAGCTCAGTCCCAAAATTATTAATTCGCTCATTGTCAGCAGAATTTAATTTGGAAGCCAATACAGTTAATTCAACAATTGTTAAGTCAAGAGAATCTTTATGAAGACCTGAAGAAGAACTAAATTTTTGCTCAATTGGATTTAGGGATTTATAGAATTCAATAAAATTATCGATTGGCTCATTTGGCTTTAAAAGTCCATTTCTTTCGAGTTCTCTATAAACATCAATATCTTCAGGGATTGCAAATGCTTCTACCGTCGGCTTGTCCTTTTCAAAATATTCTGTTCGTAGCATTAACCGATGGTATTCAGTGCCGAGTGTAATTAATTTTCTAATTCCCTTCTCAGAAAGGTTTTTAATTATTGCACCTAGTTCTTCATTCCCCGAATTTTTAGCAGTTTTTTCAATTTCAAATGACAATGATCCCATTGAAATTTTAGAAGAGCTTTCAAGCTTTCGGGGAATTATTCTAATAATATCATTAAGCTCTGATCTGTAATTAAGAAAAAGCATTAAAATAATTAAAGGCCATAATACGGCTTTAATCAAATCATTAATGTTTTCAAACATCGATTTATTAGTTCCAGACATAGCAAAATAATTAGCTTGAGTTTAAACATATTCCATAAATCACAACTCTAAATTCTTTTTTGCTTTTATACCTAATTTAGTTGAAATTTAAGCATATCGCAGCTCGAGAATAAAGTTGTTCGATTGAATACGACAAGAATTATTTTTTGTTGCACTTTCAGTTTTAATTTTCTAATTGATTTTTATAGATCGAAGTATTTTATTTTTATTTGCAAGAAAACTTTTTAGCAAATCACTGATTCCAAATAGTCTATCCTCCTATAAATCCTCCTACAGAATACATAGCGACAAAAAGGAGACACTTTCCGTAACAGAAAATGTCTCCTTTTTTATGCAATCCAAACCTAATAAATCAGGTCTGTTCCGGTTTCTGCGTGTGATTAGATTCCTCCAAAATGGTATCCCAAACTAAGGGCAAAACCAATATTGTGTTTTTTGTAAGTTTCGGAGTAAGCCCCAAAAGTAGGATCAGTAAATGACTTTTGTTCGTCCTGGTAGGCTGTATAAATCATCCCGGCATCGACAGTAAAACGTGCCATTGGTTTCCATTCGAATCCTCCGCCGAAAGAATCTCCTGAATTATAGTAGCTGAAATCGCTCTGAAATTGTTTTGTACAACCCATCTCGGTATGTAAATAACCGGCACTTACAGCAAATTTCTTGAGCAACTGGTACTGACCACCAAATGCAACTTCCCATCCGTTGGTCGCCATCGTACGGTGTTCTCCGTAAATGTTATTTCCCCAGTCGACCCCTTTGTCATTGTAAGAATTAAATGACATTGAAAGATCAAACTTTGGCGTCATTTTATAATCAACTCCCATCGAAAAGAGTGAAGGAAGATCACTTCCGGTCACCTTTTTATCGGGAAATTTTCCAGTTCCATCAATTACAGTCGCATTGGTCAAATCAAGTTTCGTCTTGAACTCGTATTTTATACCAATATTCAACCCGGCTGCCGGTGAAATATTCAAACCTAAGATTGGAGTATAACCCGTACCGGTCTGTTCTACATCGACGAATTTATCCTGAAGCGCTGCAGCTGTTCCGACCATCGTTGCAGCTTGACCATTCAGAGAAGCAGCTCCAGCAGTAAAAGTTGCCTGAACCTGAGCGATACTCATCTTATTAATTTGTGCTTGTGGAACGCCAAGTCCCAATAATCCCTGTTCAAGCTGGGTCCTTGTGGCAGAACTGATGTAACCAGCTCCCTGAACCTGTGCAAGGCTAAATGTTCCTGCGCCTGCAGCGATCAACGGTTGAACACCGGCTGCGGCACCTGTTGCATTATTGGCAGCTCCGGTCATGAGTGGTGCAACTTCATTTGCAAGGAATGTCGAAGCATTTTTGAATTGCCCGTTTACATTCAATTCAATATTTTGAAGATGTCCGGTATATTTTGTCGTAGCAGGGACATAACGTAACCCTCCGTAAACAGAGAATATCGCGTTGACTTTGTAAGAGACACCACCCTGAAATCCCCAGTAAACCGATTCACCTTTGAAATAAATATCAACTTTGTAATCGCTTACATTCTTACCCAGTTTGCTCAATCCGGCCAACTTTGGAACAAGTGATGAGATATCCTTCTCAAAATAGGGAATCCCTTTGTCGAACTCAACACTTCCCCCGCCACTGTTAGGTCCAAAACCCAGCGAAAATGCAAACTTATCCTTTTTATATACCGCAAATGCTGTAGGAAAAACAGGCGCTGTTAACGTTCCGTCATATTTTGGAGTATGAAGCAATGGGAACCCACTTTCAACAGTCTTGGTCTGAAATAAACTTTGGCTCTGCAAGGATAAATAGAATCCATTATCCATCTTCATCAACCCCGCAGGATTATAATAAACAGCATCAACCGAAGTCGAAGCATTACGCGACAGCATTCTGATGTATTGCGCACTTTGGTTTCCATTGGTCAGTATGCCCCCTGCAAAAACCCGACTAAAACACAATACAATCACTGTAAATACAATTAACTTTCTCATTTTATAATTTCTATTTGGCGTGCAAATATAGAAAATAGAAATTAAAAAACAATGCTCTTAATTGATTTACAGTGTTTTATGAACATTCGAACAAATCAATCATAAGTTTGATAAATATCGTCTATTAGAATTCATTATAGATAAGATAATTCTAACCTAGAATATATTTAGCTATTTCTTATTTATAATTGATATAGGAATACGGATAAATGTCAGAGTCCTTACAGAATTAATCGATAACGGCTCCCTTTTTATTTGGGGGATTGCAAATAATCAATCTTACTTAATAAATTGATCGTCAAGAAGACTGATGTATTTCTTTCTGATACTTAAAGGCAGAAAGGAGGCTTCAAAAGAATTTCGGGCAATTTTATAAATTTGGTTCCTGTCGAGGTTTAGCGCCTTTGCGATAGCTATATAATTCTCATTAACATACCCACCGAAATAAGCCGGGTCATCTGAATTAACGGTCACCATCAATCCCAATTGAAGCATTTTTGACAAAGGGTGGTCTTCAAGTTGCCCGACAACTTTCAGTTTCAGGTTCGATAGCGGACAAAGTGTGAGTGGAATCTGCCGTTCTACCAATAAATTAACGAGCTTTTTATCATCAAGACAACTATTCCCATGATCGATACGCGCGACTTTTAGTAATTCGACCGTATTTGTAATATTTTCAGCTGAACCTTCTTCGCCGGCATGCGCAACAGTTAAAAAACCATATTCACGGGCCATTGAAAAAACCCGTTCAAATTTCTCGGGGGGATTTCCTCTTTCGGAAGAATCGAGACCTACAGCTGTAATCATTTCACGGTAAGGAAGTGCCTCGTTGAGAAGGGTAATCGCTGCTGATTCGTCAAGGTGACGAAGAAAACTCATAATCAAACAGGAGGTTATTCCCAACTTTTCATATCCGTCACGCAATGCAGCATGAATGCCACTGATCACAGTTTTAAATTGCACTCCGTTTGCCTCGTGAGTTTGGGGGTCAAAGAATATCTCGGTATGCAACACGCCGTCTGTGTGAGCCCGTTCAAGATAAGCCCATGTAAGATCGTAAAAATCTTCCTCTGTTTGCAAAACCCTGGCCCCTTCATAATAGATATCGAGGAAATCCTGCAGGTTATTGAACTGGTAGGCCTTGCGTAATTCATCCACAGAGCCGTATTTAAGTTGAATATGGTTTCGTTGGGCTATTTTAAACATCAACTCAGGCTCGAAGGTCCCTTCTATATGGAGATGGAGCTCTGCCTTTGGCATTCTCCGAATAATATCAACCAGGTTCTCCATTCAGAAGATTTGAGTAATAAACAATTTATTGAATAGGATAAAAAAAGCAACAGAAATTTAAACTGAAGTGGTATTGGGGAATAAAACCGACCACAACCACTTCAGTCTAAAGGCAGATTCGTTAATAATTCGATTCTTTAATCTCGAAGTAAGATTGCGGGTGTAAACAGGCCGGGCAGACAAGGGGTGCACTGGCAGCTTCGTGAAGGTATCCACAATTGCGGCATTTCCAGATCACTTTATCACCACGTTTAAACACTTTTCCCGATTCAAGATTATCATACAAAGTCCGGTAACGATCTTCATGTGCTTTTTCAACTTTTGTAATCATCTTAAAGCAGGCAGCCACCTCTTTATAACCTTCTTCATCGGCAATTCTGGCAAACTCCGGATACAACGATGTCCACTCTTCGTTTTCACCTTCTGCAGCAGCCTTTAGATTTTCGAGTGTTGTGCCGATTTTCCCAGCAGGATAAGTAGCCGTAATTTCAACCGGACCACCTTCCAGAAAACTGAAAAACCGTTTTGCGTGCTCCCTTTCATTCATTGAAGTTTCTTCAAAAATGCCCGAAATTTGTTCTAAACCCTCTTTCTTTGCCTGTTTGGCAAAATAATCGTATCGCATACGAGCCTGCGATTCGCCTGCAAATGCCTTAAGCAGATTTTGCTCAGTTTTAGATCCTTTAATGCTGTTCATAGTATATGTATTTAATGTAAACTGATTTTATATTCTCCGGAATCCAACATGTTAAGTCAAAATACGGTGCTTAAAAGTAAGCAAATTGTTTACCATATCAAAAATATCAAGTGCTATTTATTATTAGAAATGGACATCATTATCGCCTCTTTGAACTAAAGCAGAATCAACCAGTTTAAAAATCAGTGAACCAATTCTCGGACAAAAAAACAGGGGATTTTTTAGGTCCCCTATCAAATTTATATGAAAATATTGTATTAAATACCAGCTTTTTGTTTAAACCAATCCAGCGTTTCAGACGAAGGCCGTTCGAGTGGAAGGTTATACATCCTATCCCAGATTAATTGCGCTAAAACGCCCAACGACCGGCTCACGCCAAACATGACTGTATAGAAGAAATATTCAGAAATACCATAGTGCTGCAGCAAAGCTCCAGAGAAAGCATCAACATTAGGCCATGGATTCTTGACCTTGCCTAACGACTTCAAAATCGGAGGAACGATTTCATACAGCGTGTTCACAATATCAATAAGTTTGTCGTCGGTAACATATTTGCGTGCAAAATCCTGCTGCGCCGTAAACCGGGGATCGGTTACCCTTAATACAGCATGACCGTAACCAGGAATAACTTTACCTTCTGAGATCGTTTTCTTAACATACGCCTCAATTTTATTTCTTTCTTCTTCTTTCGAATTACTCGCTCCGATTTCTTCAATCATTGAATAAACCCAGAACATTACCTCCTGGTTGGCATAGCCATGCAAAGGACCAGCAAGACCCAGCATACCAGCAGCATATGAATAGTACGGATTACTTAATGCACTGCCAACAAGATGTGTCGCATGTGCAGACACATTTCCACCTTCATGATCGGCATGAATACACATGTACATTCGAAACAACCGGTAGATTTCTTCACTATCATATCCCATCATGTGGGCAAAGTTAGCTGCCCAGTCAAGGTTACGATCCGGCTCGATAAAAGTACCGTCTTTAAAACTACGACGGTAAATATATGCTGC
>JANYLE010000171.1 GCA_025363795.1 Mariniphaga sp.
TTTTTGGAACCGCAACTACCGGCACTACTGCTTCCAATACGATGTTCGCAGTTATCCTGAATACCGGGAAACAGTGGGTTGTGCAAGACAGGTTTGTATTCGACTGGTTTATAGGAGTAGGCTATGGATTTGGCAGCTCGAATAGCGATGATGCTTTTCATTACGCATTTGTTGGAGGAAGTTCCGGATCTTCCTTCGTTCTGACATCCGGCATAAGAATAGGGCTTCTTTTGTAGAACGATTAAACCTTTTGCACCAAGACTTGTCTGATAGACAGAATATCATAAAATTGCGTATAACAATAATGGATTCGAGCGAAAAGGAACTAATTGCCAATCTAAAATCTCCCAAACACAGAGAGAAAGCTTTTCAGCTACTGGTAAAAACTTACCAGGAAAGGCTCTATTGGCATGTTCGTAAAATCGTTATGAACCATGATGATGCGGACGATATTCTTCAAAATGTGTACATCAAAGTATGGAAAAATGTCGATACATTCAGAGAGGATTCCACCCTTTTTACCTGGCTTTTCAGAATAGCGACAAATGAATCGCTAAGCTTTTTGCAAAAGCAGCGGCGGCATCCGGTACTTTCAATGAATGAAATCAGTGATTATCTCACAGATTCACTGGAGTCAGATGTTTATTTTGATGGAGATGAAATTCAAAAGAAACTTCAGCTGGCAATAATTAAGCTTCCTGAAAAGCAACGCATCGTTTTTAATATGAAATATTTTGATGAAATGAAATACGAAGAGATGTCGGAAATACTCAAAACTTCGGTTGGAGCTTTAAAAGCCTCTTTTCACTTTGCAGTTAAAAAAATAGAAGAATATCTTGATGAAGATCATAAATAGTCATTAAACCTTTTACGATCAGTAATGTCAAAGCAATGTCATGAAAGAAAAAGACGAAAATATTGAAAATCTGTTCGGAAATCTCAAAAATGGTCAACCATTTAGGGTTCCGGAAGGCTATTTCGAAACCTTTGCTGAACGACTTCAGGTCAGAATTGAGGAAGAGGAACTGCCACAAAAAAAACGAACTTTGTTTTTTTACCTCAAACCAGCCTTATCTATGGCTGCAAGTATCGCACTGGTAATGCTGCTCGTTTATGTACCGATCAAAAAGTTCTTCCCTTCAACTCAAGGATATTTGACTCAGCAAAAGTCAACTATTGATTCTGTTGATAAGGTCAGTGTTCTTCCGGTACCTGTTGATTTGTTCTCCTATTTCTCGGAAGGTCAATTCGTATCAGCAGTAGCTGACATGAAAGTTATCGAATCTGAAACGTTATCACCGGATTCTTTAGGAGATTACATCTCAGCCAATTACACTGACTTTGACATTATTGCAAACAATTAAAACACAAGTATGAAAAATACTATATTCACGCTTGTTGTGCTTTTGATCTCCTTAACCGGAATGGCACAACGGCAATTCGATCCTCAGACAATCGAGTTGATTAAAACAAAAAAAATTGCATTCTTAACCGAGGCGATCGGATTGACTTCACAGGAAGCGCAAAAATTCTGGCCGGTTTATAATGAACTCGAAAAGGAAAGATACCTGTTAATGGATAAAAAAAGGGACCTTGAAGAAAAGAGCGAATCGCCAAAACCGGGAATGACCGATGCAGATTATCGTAAATTGGCCACTGAGATTGTTGTCGCCCACGCCAAAGAAGGTAGTTTACTTGAAGAATACAACCTGAAGTTCTTAAACATTCTGCCTGCAGAGAAAGTGGTTAAGCTCTACCGGGCAGAAGGCAAATTCAGGGGTTATTTAATGCATGAATTCCGTAAGGGACAGGATAAAGATAAAAAAGATGGAAAATAGATAGGTTCGTTTAGGTTAGTAAATGTAGCTTTGGTTAAGAGGTTGTCAAATTATTGGCAGCCTCTTTTTTTGCACCCTATCGGATAATGTGGATAATAGCTGGCGACTGGTTATTGGTTACTTGCAGCTGCAAGTAAAAACCCAACCAGCTCTTCAGAATTAATCAGCTTCTGATCGCCTGTTTCCATGTTTTTCAAGGTAACCATTCCTGTATTGATCTCCGATTCGCCCGCAAGCACCACATATTTCACCCCTTTTCGGTTGGCATAATCCATCTGTTTTTTCATTTTACCCGAGTCGGGGTAGATTTCGCTGCTTATACCGGCTGCTCTTAACCCGGACAGAAGAGGAAGGCAATACCGCTCTTCATCAGCACCGAAGTTTACAAACATCACTTGTGTGGCGGCAATGGCATCTTTGGGAAAAAGTTCGAGTTGCGACATCACATCGTAAATCCGATCAGCGCCAAATGAAATTCCCACTCCTGAAACACCCGGAAGCCCGAATATTCCCGTAAGGTCGTCGTAGCGTCCGCCGCCTGTAATGGAGCCAATCTGGACATCTTTCGATTTCACTTCAAATATTGCACCCGTATAATAATTCAATCCGCGGGCAAGCGTTAAATCAAGTTCTATTTCGGTTTGAAGCACCAAAGGGGCCAGGTAACCAAAGATGGTGCGCATCTCAACAATCCCTTTCATTCCAACCTCCGACTGACCAATTACTTTTTCAATCTGACCGAGTTTTTCTTCGTTACCGCCACTTAATTGCAGAATCGGTTGCAGTTTTAAGATAGCTTCCGCTGAAACGCCCTTTTGAAGCAACTCCTCGTTGACTTTTTCAAGCCCTATTTTATCTAATTTGTCTATGGCAACGGTAATGTCAACAATACGGTCAGCCTCACCAATGGTTTCTGCAATACCGGCAAGAATTTTCCGGTTATTCATTTTCAAAACCACGTTAATACCCAAATTCCGGTAAATATGATCAACAATCTGGATCAATTCCACCTCATTCAGCAACGAATTCGAACCGATGATATCAACATCGCATTGGTAGAATTCGCGGTAACGCCCTTTCTGAGGCCGGTCAGCACGCCAGACGGGCTGGATCTGGTAACGCCGGAAAGGGAAAGTTATATCGTTTTGATATTGGACAACATACCTGGCAAATGGAACGGTAAGATCGTACCGCAACCCTTTTTCCGATATTTTGGAAGTCAGTTTTAAACTATTCGGTTCAACCAACTCCTCAGCATTCACCTTCGATAAGTAATCACCGGAATTCAGAATTTTAAACAAGAGTTTATCGCCCTCTTCGCCGTATTTTCCCATCAAAGTAGAGAGATTCTCCATGGCTGGTGTTTCAATACACTGGAAACCATAGAGCTTGAAAACACTTTTAATGTTATCAAAAATAAAATTCCGTTTTCCCATCTCTATCGGTGAAAAATCGCGGGTTCCCTTGGGAATTGAAGGTTTTTGTGCCATGCTTTTGTTAAAATTTGAGTTGCAAAGGTAGGGATTATATCCAAAAAAAAGTTCTATGACGTTTGGGATAGGTAATATGAGCATTGAGATATATGCACAGGGGTAAAGGATAAAGGTTAAAGGTTAAAGGTTAAAGTTTAAAGCCCAAAGGTTAAAGGTTAAAGTTCAAAAACCAAAGGTTAAAGGTTAAAGTTCAAAAATCAAAGGCAAAAGTCTAAAAGCTAAATTGTTCAAACTTCGTTTACTTTCAAAATAAGTTAGCAGATGATTCGTTCTATGCACTTTAACCTTTCCACTTTATCCTTTAACCTTTCTACTTTAACCTTTGAACCACGCAGTTCTGTCCGCTTCACCTGGGACACTCTCATTGGGTCATAAGTAAGGTAAAGCATATTGGTCTCCCGCAACTTTGAAAATAGCCAAATACAATTGCATTTGGTCTCCTGCAACATTGAAAATAGCCAAATACAATTGCATTTGATCTCCTGCAACATTGAAAATAGCCAAATACAATTGCATTTGGTCTCCTGCAACATTGAAAATAGCCAAATACGATTGCATTTGGTCGTTCACAACTTTGAAAATAGGCGGAAGCAACCGGAATTTAAAGGTATCAGAACCGTCCTTAAAGAAAAGATCAATTTCCTAAGGAAGTTGTAAAACTCCAAAATTAACCGGCCAAACTTCGAAAGAGAAACAGGTAATAGTTGAAGTAACACAATGAAAGTGCAGGGAAGATATTTTGCAGAACATTAAGTTTTCTCTTTCTTCTGTAACCCATTTTAAACGAATAACGTATAAAAACCAATTGACTTGAAAATAGTTCGATCTTAGAAAATGGTTTTCGTTAATCTGAATCAGGAAATTTAAAATCACACCGAAGACACTGCGAAATTAAAAAGAGATGAAGTGCTATTCTTTTGATCTA
>JANYLE010000173.1 GCA_025363795.1 Mariniphaga sp.
AATTTTGTTGATATGATAGATTGGATACGAAACGCGGGTGTTTTCTGTTTTCGAAGCTTCCTTAGAAAAGTCTGCGGTTCCGTCAGCTAAAACAGTGACGTTTTCCAACAATGCGTCGCGTTTGATTGCACGCCAGATATCAGGTTCGTGTTCTTTGCTCAGGTCGATAACTTTAGCATAGCAACCACCTTCATAGTTGAATACACCGTGATTATCCCAGCCATGTTCGTCGTCACCAATCAGGTAACGTTTTGGGTCAGCTGATAAAGTAGTTTTACCTGTGCCTGAAAGTCCGAAGAATATTGCAACATCGCCTGCTTCGCCAACATTCGCCGAGCAATGCATAGAAGCAATACCTTTCAATGGCAGGAAGAAGTTCATCAATGAGAAAATACCTTTTTTCATTTCGCCGCCGTACCAGGTACCACCGCAAACTGACATTTTTTGACCTAAATTGAAAAGTACGAATACTTCAGAGTTTAAGCCTTGTTCTTTCCATTTTGGATTGGTTGCTTTTGAACCATTCAAAAATACGTAATCAGGCTCGCCGAAGTTTGCCAGTTCGTAGTGTGAAGGACGGATGAACATGTTGGTCACAAAGTGAGCCTGCCATGCGACTTCCATAACAAAGCGAACTTTCATGCGGGTATCAGAATTGGTACCGCAGAAACAGTCCACAACATATAATTTTTTTGAGGAACCAAGTTGATCAGTTGTCAGTTTTTTGCAATGATCCCAAACATCAGAGTTGATAGGTCGGTTGATTGTCCCATCCCACCACATGTCTTTTTCAGTGATAGCATCTTTAACGAAGTATTTGTCCTTAGGAGACCTTCCTGTGAAAATACCGGTATCAACAGATACAGCTCCCGAATTGGTAAGAATACCTTTTTCGAATCCTGTGTTTTTAGGATCCATTTCTGCCTGGAAAAGCTCCTCGTAAGATGGATTATAAATCACTTCAGCATTGGTATCAATGCCATACTTTAAAAGATCTGCATTTTTCATTGTAAGTAATTAAATTTTAACAGTTTCAATAATGAATTGATTTTCTCGGCACCAAAAATAACCTTTTTGCAGCGCTTTAAAGAAAGGCAAATATTAAATTAAGATCATCAATTAAAGCCTAAGAGGTTTTCTTGTACCTGAAAATCGCCAGTCCAAACATTGAAACTGCAAAAACCGATAATGCTGCAAACTCATTAAAGATATCGGGGAAATTTGATCCTTTTAGGATAATGCTTCTCATGATTTTTACAAAATAGTAAAGCGGATTCGCATAATCGAGTTTTTGAGCCCAATCGGGCATACTTTCAACAGGCGTAAACAGTCCGCTCATGAGGATAAAAACAATCAGCATGAAAAAGGTAACGAATGTGGCCTGTTGCACGGTATCGCTGATCGTGGAGATAAACAATCCCAGCGAGAGTACCAACACAAGATAGATACTCGCCATGCCAAAAAGGAGTGGCATACTTCCCCGTATTGGAATGTTGAAAGCCAATCGCGCAATCAGCAGCCCGAAGGCTAGATCAAACAATCCGATTGCCAGAAACGGCAGGAGTTTTCCGGCAATAAACTGCCATTTTTTGATAGGCGTAACATTGATTTGTTCAATCGTTCCGAGTTCCTTTTCACGGACAAGGTTCATCCCGCCAAGTAATATTCCGATTACCGTGATTAAAACCACGAGAATTCCCGGTGCCATATAGTATTTAAAGTTGAGTTGCGGATTGAACCAATAAGTTGGTTTGATATCGATGCTTTTCATCATACCCGGATCAGGTTTTCCCGTTTTGACCAATATCTTTTGGCTGTAGTTACCGATCACATTCGAAAGGTATCCCAAAGAAAGCTGAGCCGCCATCCCATTAATCGCATCGACAAGTATCTGGACATCGGCTTTTTTACTTATCGTTAAATCTTTGTCAAAATTCCGGGGAATGACCAGTGCAAGATCAATCTTATTCCGCATCAGGAGTTCCTCTGCATCTTGTGTGCTGGCGGGGTTTTGCCGGACAACAAAGAAAGGATTTCCGGTAATCTCGGCAGTCAGTTTCCTGGATAATGCTGATTGATCAAAATCAACAATGGCAAGATCAACCTGACGAAGCTCGTTGGTTGCAGCAAAAACCAGAATAAGCATCTGGACAAGCGGCATCACAAAAATGACAGGCAACATCGATCTGTTGCGAAAAATCTGGGTAAACTCCTTTTGCAGAATATAGTATAGTGTTCGCATGGTTATCTATTGAAGACGGATTTTAAATTTTCGGATGCTGATAAAAATAAACAGTGCTGACATACCCATTAAAACCAGGGTGTTGGGCCATATCTCATTTAATCCGCCGCCTTTGAGCATTACGGTCCGGTTGATCTCAATAAACCAGCGCGGTGGCATCAGATTCGCAACAATTTGCAGCGGGATTGGCATATTCTTAACCGGAAATATAAAACCCGAGAGTAAAATACTGGGCAGCATCAGGACAAAACCCGATATTGCCATTGCAGTGAGCTGACTATCCACAAAAGTGGAGATCAGAATTCCAAGCGTAAGTGCCAGGAAAATATACAACAGGATCTCAGCCAGTAATAACGCAAAACTTCCGATTACGGGAACGTTGAAAACCAGCATTCCTAATGCCAATACAACCAACGCACTAACGATTGAAAGGATCATATAGGGTACGACCTTTCCCAGGATGATCTGAATTGGTTTTAACGGCGAGGCCAACAGGATCTCCATTGTTCCCATCTCTTTTTCGCGGGCGATTGTAATGGCTGTCATCATCGCCGAGATCAGCATCAGGATTACGGCAATTAACCCCGGTATGAAATTATAGGCATCCCGCATGTTTTCGTTGAAAAGCATCCTTACCTTTATATTGATGCCCGGAAGCACCTGGTTTTTCATCAACTCATTTTTGACAAAGTTGTTGACGATGGCAGTGGTGTAATTCACAGTCAATTGTGCGGCATTGGGTTCAGAGGCATCAGCAAGTACCTGGATGTTTGCTTTCCCCTCCTTTATCAGATTGATTGCAAAATCAGGCTCGAAAACAACGATCTCCTTTACTTTTCCACTCCGGAACAGACTTTCGTAATCACTTTCAGATGATGGAATTGCTGCCAATTGAAAAAATCCGGAAGATAATAACTGCTGGCTTAAGCGTTTGCTGAGATCATCTTTTGAATGATCAACTATTGCGACTTTTACATTGCGAACCTCGTTGGTCATCACATAACCAAAGAGCATCAGCTGCGCAATCGGAATCCCAAAGAGAATAATCCGGGTTCGGGGATCGCGAAAAATATGGTAAAACTCCTTTCGGAGAAATGCGAGGAATCTGCTCATCGTGCAATTTTTAAAAATACTTCATCCATATTGGCTGCATTGTATTGTTCTTTCAACTTCTCTGGGGTGTCCAGCGCGACAATTCGGCCGTCCGCCATGATTGAAACCCTATCACAGTATTCAGCCTCATCCATATAATGGGTCGTGACAAAAACAGTAATTCCTTTTTCTACAGCTTCATAGATAAGGTTCCAGAATTGCCGGCGTGTAATCGGATCTACGCCTCCTGTTGGTTCATCCAGAAAAACGATTTTGGGATTGTGAAGAATGGCGATCGAGAAGGCAAGCTTCTGTTTCCATCCCAAAGGCAGATCGCCGATTTTTCGATTTTTGTAAGCTGTAAGCTCCAGCCGATCAAGCATTTCAGTGGTTCTCGCTTTCCGATCGGCGATATTCATTCCATATACGCCACCGTAAAACCGGATATTCTCATAAACTGTAAGATCTTCATAGAGTGAGAATTTCTGGCTCATATAACCGATATTCTGTTTGATTTTTTCGGTTTGCCTGTAAACGTCAAATCCTGCGACGTTCATTTGACCTGAGGTGGGAGAGGAGAGTCCGCATAATATCCGGATGGCGGTTGTTTTTCCTGCCCCGTTGGCACCAAGAAATCCAAAGATTTCCCCTTTGTAAACCTCAAAACTAAGGTTATCGTTGGCCACGAAGCTTCCAAACTTCTTCACCATATTTTTAACGGTAATAACCGGTTCTTTCGTTATCATGATTTGGATTTTCGGTTATTCATTAACAGGATAAAAACGTCTTCAATTGTGGCTTCCGCTGGTTCAACAGAAACCTCAGTTTCATCGTTTTGGAATAAAAATTGAGAGATGGATTCAACACTATGCTTCCCTCTGGGTGTGACAAGGTGCAAAACCTGGCCAATACTGTTGACTGATATCAAAGATGGGAGTTGCCCCAAATGCTTGGCTGTCGGATATATTTTTTTCGTCCTGACAACCCATAAATCTTCCGAAAAAGCTTTGATCATGGCTTGTGGAGTTGCCACTGACATCAGGTGACCTTCCTGGATTAAAGCAATCCTGTCGCACATTGAAGCTTCGTCCATGTATGGGGTTGATACAAGAATTGTGATCCCCATCTCTTTCAGTCTCTTCAGCATTTCCCAAAATTCTTTACGCGAAACGGCATCGACGCCTGTTGTAGGCTCGTCGAGAATAAGGATTTCAGGTTTATGAATCAAAGCGCATGAAAGTGCAAGTTTCTGTTTCATTCCGCCCGAAAGTTTGCCTGCTCTCCGGGTTTTAAACGGTTCAATCTGTTGGTAAATATCCTTTATCAGATGGTAGTTTTCCTGAATGGTCGTACCAAATACGGTAGCGAAAAACCGAAGGTTCTCTTCCACAGTTAAATCCGGATAAAGCGAAAACCTACCTGGCATATAACCAGTTATCGTCCTTACTTTTTTATAGTCGGTCACAACATCCAGCCCGTTCATGGAGGCAGAACCACCATCCGGAAGCAGAAGCGACATTAGAATCCGCATCAGCGATGTTTTTCCGGCTCCGTCCGGACCTATCAGCCCGAAAAGCTCGCCTTTATCCACTGATAGAGAGATCTTCTCAAGGGCAACTGTATCTCCGTACTGTTTGTGAATATCTTTGACTTCAATCATGTTGGAGCCTGAATTAGAATTTGATTTCTCCGGGCATACCCAGTTTAAGCGAACCATCGTTGGGAACCCGAATTTTAACGGCATATACCAGCTTGACACGTTCTTCACGGGTTTGAATGATCTTTGGGGTAAATTCAGCCTCGGGTGAAACCCACTCGACAGTTCCGGCTATCTCTTTTATCCCTGCATTGTCATCAATCATCACTTTAACTGCCTTACCGGTTTTAATCTGTGTCAGTTGAGGTCCGCTAATATAAACCCTGAGAATCAGGGTATCAACATTCGCCATTTTGTAGAGCGATTTTCCAGGCATGGCCAACTCACCCGTTTCTGCATATTTCTCGAGTATGATTCCGGAAATTGGGGCTTTTACTACAGATGACCCGATTTTGTCATTCAAAACGGCAATCTGCGCGTCAACGGCCTCTGCATTCATCTCTATTGCTGTAATTTGGGCAGCATATGCTTTTTTCTGTTTCCCAGTAAGGGCAATCTGTCCATCAATATCATCCATTTGTTTTGGCGTTGCAGCACCGTCAGCAAGCATTTTTTTGATTCTGACCTGATCTTTCTGGACATTGGTAATTTGCTGATCAGAAACAGCAATCTGGGCATAAAGTCCTGCTTTTTGAGCCAGAACTGATTCTTTTTGTGCGAGCAGTTGGTTTCGCTGAAGTACAAGATTTACAGTATCGGTGACGGCCATTACTGCTCCCTGAGTGACCTTTTCTCCTTCTTTAAACGCAGTCAAAATGATCTTTCCATTATTTTCGGCAGAGACAATGACCTCATCTGTTTCGAAATTACCATATGCATCAGGCTTGTTTTTATTGTTTGAGCAAGCTCCCAAAATTAATATCAGCGATAAAAATAAAAGTGTTCTCATTCTTCGGATGGTTAAAGTGATAATTGTAAATAATTATTTGTTAATGGTAGGTTCTCCCTTAATGGTCTGATAATTAACAGAAGCTTGAACTAACTGGACTTTGCGGGTCTCAAGATTTGCCTTTGCCTGAAGTAAAGCATTCAGATCGCGGATGTAATCTGCAGAGGTAATTGCCCCGTTTTCAAGTGCGGTTGCCGATCGCTTACTGATCTGATCTTTTATCGTAACTAATTGCTCATCTGTATTTATAAGCTCTTTCAGTTTTTGGGAATTGTTCTCTTCCTGTTTCAACGACATTTTCAACGATCGGTTAAATTGATCAAGGTTAGTCTCAATTATATTTTGCTGAAGTTTCAAGGTAGCTTTTTCCCGACGCGTTTTATGCCAATCCCAAAGGTTCCACGACAAACCGGCTCCGACCATATACCAATCGGCGAAATTGTTATTCAGCATATTCAATCCCGGGCGGCCGTAACCAGCTTGTCCGAACGCGTATACATAAGGCTTCCGTGAGTTGGCCAAAACTTCCGAACTTTTATCGAGTTTCAATTTTTGCAAGGTAAATAATTCAATCTCTGGCCGCTGTAGAGTAATGTTCCCTGCAGTATTCGAAATAATAGGTTTAGCGAAAGAGGTTTGTTCAGTGATTGTTGCACCTGTAACAATCTCCAGCAAAGCCAGTGCAACTTGTCGAGTTGATTTTAGTTCGGTCTTCTGTTGGTCTGTCAACAGTTTCTCTGCCCTCAGTTGATCAAGATCGTTAGGAAGCGATACGCCGTTGTTCACGCCTGAACTGACTGTTTTAATCCTTTCGTTAAGCGTTTCTTTTTTAAGATCGACGATCCTTAGATTTTCCTGGATAATCAGGGCGTTAAAATAGAGTGTGTTGACAGTCTCCTTTATTTTATACAAATCTGTTTCGTTTTGTTGTCTCGAAACCAGGCGGTCAGCCTCTTCGAGCGCTTCTCTCTTCTTTTCGACTCCACCGTCATAAAGTTTTTGACGGATATCGAGATAGGCTTTATACTGATCCTTTGAAAGCGGTTCCGGCCCTGCGCCTCCGGGAAGATTTAAAGCAATTTTAGTTACTTCCGACTGCCAGGATGCTCTCGCAGTAAGGTCGAACTGAGGCAGGTTCGAAACCTGGATATTTTGCTGGCGTAGTGCCGATATTTCGTCGATGATACCTGCTTGTCTCAACAACGGGTGGTTCCTCCTTGCCATTGACTGACAGCTGTCTAAACTTAGCTCCTGACCGGAAACCTGCAAGACTGTAAAGGCGATAAACAAAATTGAAATTAATCTTCTCATGCTTCTATAAATTTTAAAATCATATTCTTAACAATCTCTTTTCGTTCGCTCAAAAATTTGTTATAAGCTTCCTGGTCATCGTTAAAATAAACCATTTGCAAAAGGGGGCGTGCAACAAAGGGGAAAATCAGCATTCCTAATAAACTAATAACAATATGCCTTGGATCGAGTTTTGATAAATTTGTGGATTGCACTTCATTTAGGAACAATTCAAGTATCTTTCTTGGTTCTACACCTGATTCAAACATCAGCGATTTTAACACTTCCGGATCGCGGTTGATTTCATTAATAATGAATTGCGGCACATAGGGATTGGCCTCGATCAGATCGATATAGTGGTCAATGAAAACGACCAGTTTTTCTTTGGCAGAGATATCCGAGAAAAGGGTGTCTTTAACTTTAATGAAGAATTTGGTGAATGTATCTTTGAATACGGCTTTAAAAAGATTCTCCTTACTTCTAAAGTAATAATGCAATAGCGCCTTATTCATGCCGGCTTCATCTGCAATTTCCTGCATACGAGCACCTTCCATTCCTTTAATTATGAATATCCGACGTGCCGCTTCGTAGATTTTCTCTTCTGTAGTTTTGTCCATTGTGTTATCCTGTTGGTTTAACCATGTGGTTAATTTCGGAACAAAGAAAAAACAAATATTTGATTGCCGCAAATATTTCAACCAAATAATTTAACCATTCAGTTAAATTATTTGGTTGAAACTAATCATTGATGTTAGTTGTATTGGTAATTGATTGATCAACTGGACTGTATTGGGGTTAGGCTGAGAAGAGTGAATATTAGGTTTGCCGTGAAACGAAGTTAGGGCAACTGGACGAACACCATTAAAACAAAAACCCCGAAAAACGAATAGTTTTTCGGGATTTTAAATATTTTTAAAAACTGCTAATACAGTGTTGACTGTTGATAAGGAGTTTTCTTGGGAAACAATTTGTCGAGTAACGATTTTGTACCAGATTTATTGTCTTGGTTACCAGGCTGCTGCATAGGAGTATCTTTTACTATCAGCTCTTTTCTCTCTTTTGATTCTGTGTTTACAGAATCAATTTTGGGAGCCCATAATGAGGTGATTTCCAAGAATTTCTCATATGCCTGTTTATGCTGACTAAGAAGCCACTTATAAATAGTCTGATCTGAATATACTTTCTGAATTCCGTGACCCTGACCTTTCAGTACTGAAAACTTAGGTCTTGATCCAAGCTCCTGTAGTGCGTCGACCATCTGGACCGAACGATTGAGGCTTACTTTCTTATCGACTTCACCATGGAAAACCCATGTTGGAATATCTTTTAGGGTCTCAACCATTCTTGTCTGTCCTCCACCACAAAGTGGCATGATAGCAGCAAAATATTCAGGGTAACGTGATGCAATGTCCCAGGTTCCAAAACCTCCAAGACTCATTCCCGTCAGGTAAACTCGTGATGGATCGACATTGTATTTTTCTTTGAGCTCTTTGTAAAAAGATTCGAACCAGGCTCCGGCAGTCCAATTTCTATTCGACGGACATTGTGGTGAAATTACAATAGCATCAACGTTCATTCCTCTGTCAAGGTAAAACGGTGGTCCGTATTTCTTTAATCTGTCAAGATTGTTGCCTTTGCAAGAACTGCCGTGTAAGTAAATTATTAATGGCCAAGCTTTTGCGTTATTTTTATCATAACCGTTAGGTAGGTATGCCAAATAAGGGTAAGTTTTTGATTTTTGCGCGACGAGTGGAGAGTTGCCTCCTGGTGTTTTCGCTGTAACGGTCGCAACAAAGCCTAATAATGTAATCAGGGCGATTATTCTCATATCTTGTCCTGTTAAGTGAATAATACGCAAAATTAACTTTTTTATCGGTTACTAATGCGTATTAAGTCGTTTTTAAAATATTTTAACATTAAATTCGAAAATTATTAGTGTGTTAACTCACTAATAGGTATATTATTGCAGCCTTTTTGGCTCATATTCATTTTTTTGCAATTTGAGGCTACTTCCAATACTGACAGGTGCTGTTTTGCCCCCAAAAGATCGAAATTTAAGCAGTCAGACCTCGGCTTTTAAGCAGATCGAACATTTCATTTCTGGTTTCTTTGGCACTTTCGCCTGCTTTAACCGCAAAATCTTCACCGTTTGAGGCATAAATTATGGCTCTTGATGAGTTAACCAGCAGGCCACATTGGTTATTTAATCCATATTTTGCAACCTCTTGCAAGCTTCCTCCTTGGGCTCCGACTCCGGGAACAAGCAGAAAGTGGTTGGGAACCAATGCTCTGATGCCAGTCAGTTCTTCAGCTTTAGTGGCACCGACGACAAACATCATATTCTCCTCATTTCCCCATTCCTTTGATACTCTTAGTACTTTTTCGAAGAGTTTTTCCGCTGATTCCGAATCCGTATTAAATTGAAAATCAGTGGCCCCCTTGTTTGAGGTCAGGGCGAGTAAAATAACATATTTCCCTTCGTAGCCCAGAAATGGTTTAACTGAATCTTCGCCCATATATGGCGCAACGGTTAGCGCATCGAATTCCATTTTTTCGAAGAACGCTTTAGCGTACATTAAAGAAGTATTTCCAATATCTCCACGTTTGGCATCTGCAATCAGGAAGATATCAGGATAGTTCTCACGAAGATAATGAACTGTTTTTTCGAGACTGCGCCAACCTTCAAGACCTTCCGATTCGTAGAACGCAAGATTTGGTTTGTATGCAACAGTATAGGGTGCTGTTGCATCTATGATCTCTTTATTAAACGCGAACATCGGATCGGTAGTGTCCAGTAAAAATTGGGGAATCTTTTTTAAATCAGTATCGAGACCAACACAAAGAAAAGATCCTTTTCTTTTTATATTTTCAAATAGTTCCTGATTATTCATCGTTTTGGTTTTATTCTAAAATTCTTCTGTATTTAATTATGCTAATAGAGACGCACGGCTGTACATCTCTACCGTTCGTTCTATTGCTTTAAAGCTCAGTTTCTTTCAATCGCTCTGTATTCTCTTCAACCCTCAGTTTGTCGATAATTTCCTCAATATCCCCATCCATAATGGCTGGCAGGTTGTAAACTGTATACCCGATCCGATGATCGGTCATGCGTCCCTGCGGATAATTATAGGTGCGGATTTTGGCCGAACGGTCACCTGTAGAAACCATTGTTTTTCTTCTTGATGCAATATCATCCATATATTTCTGATATTCCATATTGTAGATCCTGGTCCGCAACTCACCCATAGCTTTGGAAAGATTCTTTATCTGCGATTTTTCATCCTGGCACGTCACAACAATTCCGGTTGGAATATGTGTCAACCGAATGGCTGAATAGGTGGTATTCACACTCTGTCCTCCAGGACCCGAAGAGCAGTAGGTATCTTTGCGGATGTCTGTCTCACGAAGGTCAATATCAAACTCCTCGGCTTCAGGTAATACAGCAACTGTTGAGGCCGATGTGTGAATACGACCCTGTGTTTCGGTTTGCGGAACCCTCTGAACGCGGTGAACGCCTGACTCGAATTTTAACACACCATAGACATTTTCACCTGTTATCTTGGCGACAATTTCTTTGTACCCACCTGATGTTCCTTCGGTTGAGCTGGTTACTTCAAGTCTCCAGTTTTTACGGTCACAGAACTTTGAATACATCCTGAAAAGATCGCCTGCAAAGATCGCGGCTTCATCGCCACCTGTTCCGCCACGAATTTCGAGAATCGCATTTTTACTGTCTTCAGGATCGGCAGGAACAAGAAGAAACCTGATCTCATCTTCATGTTCTTTAATCAGGTTCTCGCTGTTTTCCAATTCTTCGCGAGCCATTTGGCGCAAGTCTTCATCCGACTCGTTATCCAATATTTCTTTGGCATCCGCGAAATTTTTCAATAGGTTCTGATACCTGTTAAATGACTTTACAAGCGAATCGAGCTGTTTGTAATCCTGATTCAGCTTGACATACCGCTTCATATCTTTCATGATACCAGGATCGGAAATCTGTTGACTTACTTCGTCGAAGCGGATTTTTATTGCTTCGTATTTATCTATTAATGAATTATCTGACATATAATTATTTGCTTACGGGTTATGGGAATGATACTGATAAATTCTGCAAAGAAGTAGGAGCGAAGCTAATACTCGAAAGTGCCAAATTCGGAATGAATGGTCACTTTTTTGCCGTTAAATGCTTCCACATGTCCGACGATTTTTGCTTCAATATCAAATGATTGTGCGATGGCTATGATGCCAGCTGCTGATTCCTGATCAGCGTAAATTTCGAAACGATGTCCCATATTGAAAACTTTGTACATCTCTTTCCACGAAGTTCCGCTCTGATCGTGAATTAGTTTGAAAAGAGGAGGAACATCAAACAGGTTATCTTTTATTACATGCACATTATCAATAAAATGGAGCACTTTTGTCTGTGCGCCGCCTGAACAATGGATCAAACCGGAAATAGAACTTCTGAATTGTTCCAATATTTTTTTGATAACTGGAGCATAAGTCCTTGTTGGCGAGAGAACAAGTTTTCCAGCATCGATATCAACTCCTTCAACACGATCTGTAAGTTTACAATTGCCTGAAAAAACAAGCGTCTCGGGCACTTCAGGGTCATAACTTTCCGGGTATTTTGCAGCAAGATATTTGGCAAAAACATCGTGACGTGCCGATGTGAGGCCGTTACTTCCCATTCCTCCATTGTACTCATTCTCGTAGGATGCTTTTCCTGAAGAAGATAGTCCGATGATGCAATTTCCTGCCTTGATCTGATCGGCTGAAATAACTTCCGATCTTTTCATCCGGCAGGTAACTGTTGAGTCTACAATAATTGTGCGGACAAGGTCGCCAACATCGGCTGTCTCGCCACCTGTGGGATAAATATTTACACCCATGTCTCTCAGCTCGGCACAAAGTTCTTCGGTTCCTGCAATTATTGCAGTGATCACTTCACCGGGTATCTTGTTTTTATTTCTTCCAATTGTTGAGGAAAGGAGGATGTTGTCAACGGCACCAACGCAAAGTAAATCATCGAGATTCATAACAATGGCGTCCTGTGCAATCCCTTTCCAAACCGACAGATCGCCGGTCTCTTTCCAATAAAGGTAAGCGAGCGCAGATTTTGTTCCTGCTCCGTCGGCATGCATAATATTGCAGTATTCAGGATCTCCGCCAAGGAAATCGGGAACTACTTTACAAAACGCTTTTGGGAAAAGCCCTTTGTCGATGTTTTTAATGGCATTATGGACATCTTCTTTCGAAGCCGAAACTCCTCGGAGGTCATATCTGTTGTCGGAATCCATGCTGATAATCAATTGTTTGCAAATATCCTGAAGTCAATCCGGTTTTCCGGCTCAGGTGGTGCAAATTTAGTATCTTTTTGCGACTTAACCTTCGACCTTTTTCAATTCTTCGTAAAAGCCTATTTCTCAAACTTTTCCCTGTAATCTGAAGACAAAACTTTGAATTCTGTCCGGCGATTGATCTGATGACAAATCTCCCTTTGCTTTTCGTCGGCGAGCGATTCGATATAAGTACAGGTGAGTGTTGTTCCTGGTTTCAGGAACGGGTAAATATGTGCCAGCTTTTTTGTGACCGTTTTTGGTGAGGTCTCTCCATATCCTTTGGCTACTAACCGACCGGGTTGTATCCCTTTGGCAATTAAATAGGTAACGACTGACTGTGCCCTTTTTTGTGAAATTTCAGAATTGGTAGCATCGTCTCCGCGACAGTCGGAGTGAGACATTAATTCAATGACGGTGGTTGGGTTTAATACCAACAATTCGGTCAGGCTGTCGAGGGCCGCAACAGATTCAGGGAGCAGATCCCATTTCCCGAATTCGTAATAAATATTGTCAACACTTATCGGAGCATCGGCGGGAGTCAGTTCCATTCGCACCTGGAATTGTTTCCCTTCTTCTATTCCAACCGTTGAGGCAATGGTCTTGGCATTCAGAAAACCCTTTCGATACGCAGCGACGATATACTCAATTCCGGGTTTTAACTTGAATTTAAACTTTCCATTTTCGGCATTGATCTTCAGCATTGTACCATCTGTACCAATAAGTTTAACGGCTGCATCGTTTATTCTTGTACCATTCTCTTTATTAAAAATATCACCCTCTATTTCATATACTTTGGGTGGAAGCAGGAAACTGTAAATATCATCCTTCCGACTCCCTTCGCGGTTACTGCTGAATAAACCCCGATCTTGATCAGCGTAAAATGAGATGGCAAAATCATCGCCGGTTGAATTGATCGGAGATTTCATATTCTCGATGATCCATTTCCCTTTTTCGTCCTTTTGAGCCATAAATATATCGAGTCCGCCCATGCCGATATGTGCATTTGATGAAAAGTAGAGTGTCCCGTTTTCACGGATATATGGGAACATTTCATCGCCTGAAGTATTTATCTCTGGTCCCGCATTAACAGGTTTTTCCCACGATCCACCTTTTTTCTTTGTGGTGAGCCAAATATCTTTTCCGCCGTATCCACCTGGCCGGTCTGATACAAAATACAAAGTATTTCCGTCAGCTGACAATGAAGGATGGGCAGCCATCAAACTATCATTGCCAATCTTAATTTTTTGGGGATCGCCCCATAATCCTGAAAGTTGCGTTGCAGAAAAGATCTCTACCCCTTTCTCTTCCGATTTGTTGTAAGGGCAACGCGTGAAATACATTACATTACCTGTGGTATTAAAAGAGGCAGCACCTTCTTCATCAAAAGTATTGATGATCCTGTTTTCGTCAACCAATTGGGGTTTGTCCCAGCGGGTTTTCTGCATATTATAGTTGCTTCTGAAAATATCGGCATTGTATTCACCCGTTATCGCACTTTTTTTCTTTCCTGTAGCTCCTTTTCTCGAAGAAGTAAAAAAAATCTCGTTATCATGCAATCCTGCATAAGTCGCTGCATAATCATTTGAAACAGAATTGATCTCCTTCATGTTTCCAATTTTATAACGGGTCGGATTTTTCAGCCACTCTTTTGTTTTTAACGAAGATTCAATTCCGTTTTGGGCCATCTGATCCCCAGGAACAGAATCGAGATAGACCTTATAACTTTTGATCGCCTCGTCATATTTACCGTTTGCGCGTAGTACTTCGGCGTAATGTAGCCATGTAATTGCACCTCCTGAATTTCGGATTAATGCGCTTTTATAATACCCCTCAGCTGAGCGGTATTGACCGATTTTATAAAAGGCTTCAGCAATTTTAAACTGGATAACCGCTTTTTGGTGCCGGTCTTTGGTCTGTCGGTACACCTTTCGGAACGAGGCAATACTCCTGGTGTACTCCCCAATCTCAAAAGAGGTCATCGCCGAACGGTAACTCTTCGAAACGGTACACGAAATTGTGAATCCGATCAATAGTAACAGGCAGAAATAACGCGTTATACGATAACCCATATCCGATATCAAATTATAAATAAGGTCGACTGGAGACCAAGTGATTGACAAAGATAAACCTATTACAGATTATTATTTAGTCCCATCTTAAAATTTATCGCTATTTGATCTAAAGGTTGTACCTTTGCACCATTTAAATGTAACAATTATGATTCAAGCTGAAATTCATACAGTAAAAGGGGTGATGAAGGTTAATTTCTTCGAAAAAGATGCTCCGGGAACAGTGGCCAACTTTGTGAAACTTTCGAAAGAGGGTTTTTATGACGGGCTTACTTTTCATCGTGTAATCCCCAACTTTGTAATTCAGGGCGGATGCCCTAAAGGAACAGGCGTTGGCGGTCCGGGTTACACTATTAAATGTGAGTTGGATGGTGAGAACCAATACCACGATCGCGGTGTATTATCAATGGCACATGCCGGAAAAGATACCGGTGGTTCGCAGTTTTTCGTTTGCCACAGCCGCACCAATACAAGTCATCTCGATCGCAAACATACCTGTTTTGGAAAAGTTTACGAAGGATTGGAAGTGATTGATGCTATCCGTCAAGGTGATAAAATCGAAAAAATCGTAATTATCGAATCTTAATCCATTATTTTTAAGGTTTAGATTGATCTGAAAACCGTCCCTGAATTAATTTCCGAGACGGTTTTTTTTATAATCTGACCGAAGGTCATAATGTCTTGGCTATTTTCGGGTTGAAAATGTTCCCTAAATTTGTCACATTAACCAAATATTTAGCGCTATGCAAAAGAGAATAAAAAGCTTTCCAACTTCGCGACTGGTAAAAAGTGAAGATCTAAATCATCACAAGACCTTGTATGCAGGCAGGAGTGCCGAATGGTTTGTTGAATCGGGATTTGTTGCAGCAGCAAGCCTGTTAAACCCTGCCAATATTATATGTGCACAGATCCACGGAATGGCATTTAAGCGGCCTGTAAATCCTGGTCAGATTGTTTGCTATACCAGCAGGATTGTTTACGCTGGAAAATCAAGTATTTACGGATATGTGTCAGTATCTGTTGATGATGATATAAGCAATGTTCAGGTAGAAGGATTTATCACGTTTGTTCACGTGGATGACGAAAACCATCCGCAGCCACATGGAATAGAGATTATTGCTGAAACAGAGGAGGAAAAGCAGCTTCAACAGAGGGCAATTCAATTGAAACAACGACTTGATGAATCGAGAAAATAGAATTATAAATGGTTGATAATAAAATATTTAAAAAAATAGACTATTCAGGTAAACCTCCTGAAAGCAGGGAATTTGAAAATTGCAGTTTCGTGGATTGTAATTTTACCAATTCCAATTTGTCAAATGTCACGTTTATCGACTGCAAGTTTGAAAATTGCAATTTCAGTATGGCTAAAATGGGCAATACTGGCCTTAAAGATGTGAAATTCAAAAATTGCAAATTACTGGGATTGGTTTTCAGCGAATGCAATAAGTTTTTGCTGATCCTTGATTTTGAGGATTGTAATTTGAATCTAGCCTCCTTCTTTAAGCTAAAACTGAAAAACACCAAATTCAAAAAATGTACCCTTCAGGAGGTTGATTTTGTAGAAACGGACCTTACCAATTCAGTATTTGATAATTGCGATTTCACCAGGGCAATTTTTGATCGTACAATTCTCGAAAAAGCTGATTTGCGGACATCACACAATTATGCTATCGATCCTGAGAATAACAGGATCAAAAAGGGAAAATTTTCCTTGCCCGGTGTTTTAGGATTATTAGCCAAGTATAATATCGA
>JANYLE010000191.1 GCA_025363795.1 Mariniphaga sp.
GTAAAATTTAAGTCCACATATGCAATTTTTTTCCGACATTTGCACCCGAAAACATTAATAAGTCAGAGAATTAAGAAATGATCATTAGAAGAGCTAGAGGACAGGAGCGCACAGATAAGCGTACCGTCGGGAATCGTGAACCGGGGACAAGACCCAGAGTTCAAAAAGGAGAGTCAACAGCAAGAGATCAAGGCAGAAGGCCTTTCTCAAGTCGGCCAGAAACGAGAGAACCCCTCTCGGGAAAAAGGGTCGGGAAATTGAAAGTTATCAAAACTACATCAGGTTCGAAACCAGCACCAACAAACACAAACAGGTTTGGAAAAGAACGTACATCAGATGTATTTCGCAGGAATGTGATCGAAAAACGCCCTGAAAGAAAATTTGAAAAGGCAGAATCGGATCAATTCATGAACAAAGAGGGAAAAGTTTTACGCGGAAAATTCGGAAAACAAAATGTCCTTAACGAGCTTACTTCAGCAAAACGACCTTCAAGACCGGAACCGTCTACAAAAGAGCCGGGATCAATGCGTCTCAATCGTTACATTGCCAATGCAGGTCTTTGTTCTCGTCGCGAGGCAGATACCTATATTGCAACAGGTTGTGTTACCGTAAATGGTAAAATTGTATCCGAAATGGGATACCAGGTTTTGTTTGGAGACACGGTAAGTTTCAATGGAAGAGTAATCTCTTCGGAGAAAAAAGTATATGTATTACTGAATAAGCCTAAAGGATATGTCACAACATCTGACGATCCACATGCAGATAAAACGGTAATGGAATTGGTTGCAAATGCCTGTCCCGAACGGATTTATCCGGTAGGAAGATTGGATAAAAGCACCACTGGTCTTTTGTTGTTTACCAATGATGGTGATCTGACAAAACGATTGACCCACCCTAAATACAACCGGAAGAAAATCTACCATGTATTTTTGGATCAAAAAGTATCAAAGAACCATCTCCAGGAGATCATCGACGGTGTTACATTGGAAGATGGCTTTGTCGCAGCAGACTCAGTAAGTTACGTTAGCGAGGAAGATAAAAAACAGGTGGGAATAGAAATCCACTCAGGAAAAAATAAAATTGTCAGGAGGATTTTTGAGCATCTTGGATATAAAGTGGTTAAACTCGACAGGGTCTATTTCTGCGGATTAACCAAGAAAGACCTTCCACGCGGCAGATGGCGTATGCTTACAGAGGACGAAGTGAACCTTTTAAAAATGACTTCTTCCTAGATTAAAATTTCAATGGCAGTCGAATAATAATGATTTCGCCCCCAAGCGTTGTAATTATTGATATAAAACCTTTACTAATCATCAGGTGAAAGAGGAATTTCTTCGAAATATGGCTGCCAATCAGGCTATCATCCACAAAGTCACAAGAATTTACTGTGACAATGTGGATGACAGGAAGGATCTCTTTCAGGAGATTCTGATCCAACTTTGGAAATCGTATGGTTCATTCAAGGAACAATCGAAATTTTCGACATGGATGTACCGTGTTTCGATTAACACGGCTATTACAGCCTATAAAAGGGGGGCTCGCAAGACAATCAAAACTTTGTTTGTCAAAGATATGCCTGCCATTGTCGATGATGATTACGATTACGAATTAGAAGACAACCTAAAACTCCTTCACATTGCCATTGATCAACTAACGGGAATTGAAAAATCGATCATCCTGCTGTACCTTGAAGATAAATCGTACGATGAAATCGCCGAGATCACCGGGATTACGCAAAATTACGTAAGGGTTAAAATGAATAGAATTAAGAAAAAACTGGAATCCCTCATTAAAGGAAAAGTATAGATGGAACTGAATGAACTAAAGAAAGCCTGGGGAAAAGTTTCTGAAGCGAAGGATCAGAACCATTTGGTAAATACCGAAGAGATCGGTCAGATGTTACGTAGCAAGGGCTCAGGAATACTATCGAAACTGGAGCGTAATGTCAGAACCGGATTCTGGTTGCTTGGAATATTTTTATTGCTGACCATTGCTGATCAATACCTTCCTTATGACTGCCTTTTCCCGTCCAGTATCAAAGAGAAGTTGCCCACGCCACTTTCGATCAATATAATCGGGGTGATTGTCAACTGCATCATGATGCTTACTTTTATCCTTTTCGTTTACCGATACCACAAACTAAACATCAGAAGTCTCGCTGCCAATGATATGCGTGAGGCTTTGCGGAAGGTTATTCAACTACTCGACACTTTTAAAAAGGAGTTTTATCTTGCATTGATCGTCTTTCTTTGTGCCGAAGGAGCAGGATTTACTTTGGGAGTCTGGGAAGGAATCAAAGCGATGTCCAATCTCGGAACCCTGAGCCCACAAAAGATCATTATCATCGTTGCGCTTATTCTGTTGGTTTTGGCTACTTTTATAGCATTAATTTTTTACCTGTTTCGCAAAGGATTCAACTCTTTGTATGGTAAATACCGCCAACAACTTATCGGCACGCTGAATGAACTGGATGAAACTGAAGAGTAGTATAGTCATCGTTGTAACGTTTTTATTGATCAATTGTCCGGCCATTTCAACGGCCAAACAATTTTCAGCGCTGTTCAATAATGCTTCAGACACAATACATCAATACCAGCCAGCCAATCTATTAAATTCAACATGCGATTCCTTGTCCGCAGATCAACGATCGGCTGAAAGGATCATCAGCATCCTATTGCTTCATTTGCCGGAGCACGACCCATCGTTTTTCGACAGTTACAGTGCGATCACTTTTCACCGTTTCCGTATTGGTGTCAAAGGTTCATTGAAACCGGAGGTTGACGTTTTAAACAAAACAAAAACCAATCTGAACGACAGCAGTTTCCTGTTTTCAACGGAGACCCTCTCCCACCAAAAACGATTAAAACCCGGCTTTACCCAGTCTGAAAACCTTTCCGCAAAGACGGACGGAAAAGATGACGGTTCATTTGGTCAGTTATCGGTCTGCTTAAACGATTTCTCCTTACTGCAAACAACAAACGCCCTGTTCGGCAAGAGTTATTTATCCCCTTTTTCAAAAGTTGCATTTGGTTTTTATTGTTACCAATTGAGAGATACAATAACAGCTTCGGGTGACACCCTTTGCCTGATTCATTTTAATCCCAAACCGGGAAAACCTTTCGACGGTTTCATTGGAACGGCAGTAACCGACACAAAAGCGGGTGTCATTCATCAAATCATTGCGCAATCAACCCAATACAATCCAAATGAGCCGCTGCTTGTAGTCAATCAGCGTTTCGAACGATTAAAAGAGAACTGGTTACCCGCCGAAAAAACAATTACTGTTTCCTTTAACCAGAGAAATGGCCCGAATCAAAAGGAAACGTCGGCAAAAGAACAAAACTTTATCGCAGAGAGCAGTACAAATATTTACCAGCAGGAGATTAACCCGCCATTACAGCCCGAAGATTTCAAAACTGCGACTGAAACCGGCAAAATGGATCCGGCAACAAACACCTTCATTTATCGGCCCATAGACCAGAAAGATCTGTTTTCGCAACAGGCTGCGGATAGCGCACTTATTGTTTCCCGTCATAAGCAGCAACTCAAATTAATCAGGTTGATGGCTGAAGGAAAAATCCCAATGGGCTACTTTGATCTCAATTACAACCGGCTTTTCGGCTACAATCTTTATGAAGGGATTAAACTGGGAATTGAGGGCGAATCAAATCTCACCTTATCTAAATACTTCACCGTCGGTGGTTACCTCAGTTACGCGTTTAAGGATCAGTCTTTGATCAATGGGGAGTGGCTTGACGTCTTTCCCTCGGGACGTCCCGATTACAGGATTCACCTTGATCACAAAGACAGGAATATGGAATATGGTGAGCCCGACTTCCTCGAAAGCAATTCATTACTTAACCCCGAAAGCTTCCGCACCTTGCTTACCAAGAACATGTATGCAACAAACAGGTACGCCGCCGGATTGGAGTTTCGTCCTTACGAGATGCTGTCTTTATATTTATTTGGGGATCATTCTGACAACAGGGCAAGAGTAAACTCCTCTTTCCTGTTGGAACACCCCTTCGATCCGATCACGTTAATGCGTACGGGATTGCAAATAAGGTATTCGCCGGGAGCGAAATTTCAAATGGAAGATGGCCACCTCGAAGAAATAACCTCACCCGGTTCCGATTTTTACCTGACGGTATTGCAAGGGCTTACGGCTTTCGACGGAGAGTATCGTTACACCAAAATAGAATTAAAATGGAAATATATCCTTCCATTCTCTAAATATGGAACAACTACAGTCATGGTCCGGGGTGGAACAATGTCCAAAAGTGCACCTATGATTGAATTTTTCAATGGTTACGGAAGTTTTGCCGGAACATTTTCCCTCGCAGCACCTTACTCGTTTGCAACGATGAAATTGAACGAATTTGCGGCAGCGAATTATACCGCTATCCATCTTCGGCACGATTTCAGTCCATGGTTGTTTCCGGAAAAATTCAAAAAGAGGCCAGCTTTCGTCTTTGCCCAGAACATGGGAGTCGGGCAACTTGATAACCTGAACCAGGAACGATATCACCTTCCGGATTACCGGAAAGGATTTTATGAATCAGGCTTTGAAGTAAATAACCTTTTACGAACAGACTACCTCTCCTGGGGTGTTGGCATTTATTACCGCTACGGCCCTTACCAGTTTGGCCCGATACACGAGAACTTCGCCTATAAGTTTGGGTTTTTCTTTAATTTATAGCCCGCTTTAATACGCTTTATCCCCAAAAGCAATCAACATTGGGTCAATGTGAGCCAACATTGGAGGAATGTTAGTCAACATACTGCAAATGCGAATCAACATCGGGTGAATGTTAGCCAACATACGGCGAATGTTGATCTACATAGGAGCAATGTTAGCCAACATTGGAGGAATGTCGATCAACATTGGAGGGATGTTAGCCAACATACGGCAAATGCGAATCAACATCAGGTGAATGTTAGTCAACATAGGCCGAATGACAGTCAACATACGGACACATCCTTATGCAGGAGCCCTTACCAGTTATCTTTTAACTATGATGGGAATCAGCTTCCCGTTAGAAGCGGCTAATCAGCGACTTTAAAAATCTTTAAAAAGTATAATAACAACTGACCCTGCAATCATTATTGCTGTACCGATCAGCTTTTTACGGATATCCTGCTCCTTGAAAAGCCGGTGTCCAAGTATTACGCTTACAATAGTGGAGAGTTGAAAAAGAGATAAGGCATATCCAACCGGCATATGATCAAAGGCGTAATTGGTCGTCAATTGCATTGTCCCGACACAAATTATGAGATAGATATATTTACTGACATGGGGCTGATTTACTTTCTTCAGTTCCCTGATCAAATCGAGCCGGTAAATAAATAAGAGCAAAAACGAAAACAGCGCGCCAAACCAGCACCAGCTCACGAAAGCCAGCGTAACAGAAGAAGCCAAAATGATCTTCTTTATAAAGACAGCCTCAATAGCCGAAAGGATCATTGCTCCCACCCGGTATTGTATCTCCTTTTTCCTGAGTAAGGCCCACGAGAACCGTTCTTCGGTCGTATCCAAAACAAAATAGCTTCCGCAAATAATTAATCCGATGCCCAGAACTCCCCAGAGATTTGGGATTTCTCCCAGCAAAAAAATTGCGGCGACAATGCCAATTACCGATTTATACGAGTTGATGGGACCAAGTATCGAAAGGTCCCCTTTTTGTAATGCCTTCACCAAAAAACCGTTTCCCAAAGCCCCGGCAATGCCGCCCAAAATCGAATAAATCCAAAATTGTTGCGGTAACTCCTGCCAATTCACATTGGTAGCAAGCAAAAGGCAAAAGAAGGACAACAGCAAATAGGTCAGAAAATTGATGAGTAAGGGGTGATTGTTTTTTGTTGTGAGTTGTTTTTGCAAAACATTCCCAAAAGGATTGGAGAAAATTCTTAATAAAACAGCTGCAGTGGTAAAAAGCGTCTCCAGCATTAAAAAGTGGGTATTAGCATCCTATTAGACGATTGAAGTGTCTCGACAAATTTCGCACAAAGTTAATAATCGCGGCCGACTGTGCTGATTTGAGTTTCAGAAAACCCATTTTAAACGGAATGACAGGTATATCCGGTATTCAGAATACTAATATTCATTCAGATTGAGGCCAGAAAGGCCCAATTATTCGTATCTCAACGCCTCAATCGGATCAAGTTTGGATGCTTTGATGGCGGGAAGAACGCCTGCACCAAGACTGACCAAAACACATAAAGCGACGCCGGCCAACATCCATTGCCAGGGAACAATAAAGGAACTGCCAATCAGCGCTGAAACCCCGTTACCGGCAAGGATGCCCAGTATAATTCCAAGTAATCCACCCAATTGGCCGATGACAATGGATTCGATTAGAAATTGTTGTTTGATTGAATTTGAGTTGGCACCCAATGCCTTGTGAATACCAATTTCACGCGTCCGTTCAACAACCGTAACCAGCAAGATATTCATCAATCCGATAGCTGCTCCCATTAGGGTAATAAAACCAATGATCGTAGCAGCAAGGGTTACATACTTGATGTTGTCGAGCAATACATTCACCAGGTTATCACTCTTTTCTACGACAAAATC
>JANYLE010000242.1 GCA_025363795.1 Mariniphaga sp.
GTTCACGATTCCCGACGGTACGCTTATCTGTGCGCTCCTGTCCTCTAGCTCTTCTAATGATCATTTCTTAATTCTCTGACTTATTAATGTTTTCGGGTGCAAATGTCGGAAAAAAATTGCATATGTGGACTTAAATTTTACCGGAGAAGAATAATCCTTTGATTAATTGGCCCAAATTAACAACTTTGCAGGTCGAAAATCTAAATTTACACTGAATATGGCACTCATTAAATCAATATCTGGAATACGTGGAACGATAGGCGGTAAGCCTGGCGAAGGTCTTAGTCCTTTGGACGTGGTGAAATTTACGTCTGCCTACCTGGCCTGGGCGAAAGAAAGTAAAAATAGCGCTCACAAGCTGAAAATTGTTGTGGGTCGTGATGCAAGGATTTCGGGCGAGATGGTTAATGCATTGGTAAATGGCGCTTTGATCGGAATGGGAGCTGATGTCATAAATATTGGACTTGCTTCGACACCAACCACAGAACTGGCAGTTGTCGCTGAAAACGCTGACGGCGGGATTATTCTTACAGCAAGCCACAATCCCAAACAATGGAATGCGCTGAAGTTGCTCAATGAAAAGGGTGAATTTCTAAATGATACCGAAGGGAAGAGGGTACTTGAAATTGCAGAGAATGAAAGTTTCGTTTTCGCAGAGGTTGACCAGCTTGGACATATCTCAACGAAAGATTACACGGCATACCATATTCAGCATGTCCTTGATCTTGAGCTTGTCAATGTTGAAGCGATCAAAAAGGCCAAATTCAGGGTGGCGGTCGATGCCGTTAATTCCGTTGGCGGAATAATTGTCCCGGAAATTCTGAGAGCTCTCGGGGTTACCGAAGTTGTTGAGATCAATTGCGTTGCTAACGGCCATTTTGCGCATACTCCCGAACCGATTCCTGAAAACCTGGTGGAGACGGCGGCAATTGTGCGTGAGAAAGATGTGGATGTCTGTTTTGTTGTCGATCCTGATGTTGACCGTTTAGCCATTATCAACGAAGACGGTACCATGTTTAATGAAGAATATACTTTGGTGGCAGTGGCCGATTACGTGCTTTCGCACACCAAAGGAAATACGGTTTCCAATCTTTCATCATCAAGGGCTTTGCGCGATATTACCGAATTGCATGGTGGAACCTATACGCCGTCAGCCGTTGGTGAGGTTAATGTTACCACAATGATGAAAGCTACTAAAGCAGTCATCGGTGGCGAAGGAAATGGCGGAGTCATTTATCCGGCAAGCCATTATGGACGTGATTCGATGGTAGGGATCGGGTTGTTCCTTTCTCACCTGGCCGTTTCGGGTTTGAAATGTTCAGAACTTCGCGCCAAGTATCCTAATTATACGATCTCAAAGAATAAAATTGAGCTTACCCCTGAGATCGATGTGGATGATATTCTGCTGAAAATTAAGGAAAAGTACAGCAATGAGCAAGTCAATGATGTCGATGGCGTAAGGATCGATTTCGATAAAGAGTGGGTTCATTTACGTAAGTCAAATACCGAACCGATCATCAGGATCTATTCCGAAAGCAAATCGGCCGAAAGGGCCAATGCCCTTGCTGAAAAGATTATTGCCGATATCCGTAAAATTGCGGGCATCTGAAAACCCATAAAATGAAGACGAAATTTTTGATGCTATTTTTAACGGGATTATTCCTCTTAAACTTTTCGAAAAATATGGCGCAAGCAAATGTCCCTGTTGAAACACTTGATAAATTGGTAATTGTCTGGACGAGTGATGACCCCTACGTAGCCGAGCGTGTTGCCTTTATGTACGCCCATAACGCAAAAATTAACGGTTGGTTTAAAGATGTAACGCTGATTATTTGGGGCCCTTCAGCAAAACTGGCCGCCGAAAATCTCAAAATTCAGGAAGAACTGAAGGCCATGCAAAAAGATGGTGTTGTGATTGAAGCCTGTATTGCCTGTGCCAATGCTTATGGCATTACAGATGAACTTAAAGCATTGGGCTTTGATGTGAAGGGAATGGGCAAACCATTGACGGACTACTTAAAAAGTGGCGCCAAGGTGTTAACCTTTTAAAAGCATTCAATCATTTATTGATGGTGCGTTGAATCGATAAGGTAATTTCTTTTCGATACAATGCACCATCACTCTTTTAATTCTTTTTTCAGGGTAAATTTTAGCGACAGGAATCCTATAATACCGGCTATCAGTGAGGCAACTAATATTACAAACTTAGCGTTGTTAACGACCAAATCATTATCAAATGCAAGGAGAGTAATGAAAATGGACATGGTAAATCCAATCCCGCCTAAAAATCCGGTGGCTACCAAATGTTTCCAGTTGATATCTTCAGGTAAGGAGCATAGTCCGGCCCCCACTGCGATTAAAGTAAACAAGATAATACCCAGTGGCTTGCCCAGAATAAGTCCTGCCAGTATTCCCATCCCGTAAGGTTGACCAAGCGACTGCTGCCAATCGCTATTGATGATAATTACAGTGTTGGCCAATGCAAAAAGTGGTAGAATCAGAAATGCAACAGGTTTATGAAGGAGGTGCTGCATGATAAAAGAAGGAGAATTTTTATCTCCGCTTCCAAATGGAATTGCAAAAGCAAGAAGGATGCCGGTTATTGTTGCGTGAATTCCCGAATGAAGCATGAAATACCACATTGCAATACCTCCAATAATATAAGGAATTAGGTTGCGGACTTTAAGCCTGTTTAATACTATCAGCAAAACAAAGATTGATAATGAAATAATAAGGTTTGTCCAGATCAACGTTTTCGTATAGAATAATGCGATAACCATTATGGCACCGAGATCATCGACAACAGCAAGTGCAATTAAAAATATTTTGAGGGAATTTGGAACTCTTTTACCCAAAAGTGACAGAACACCCAACGAAAAGGCAATATCAGTTGCCATTGGTATCCCGGCACCGGATTGTGTTGCCGTCCCAAAGTTAAAGAGCACAAACAACAAGGCTGGTATTATCATTCCACCCATTGCACCCGAAATCGGCAAGATGGCATTTTTTACATCCGAAAGTTCTCCGACGTAAATTTCCCGCTCCAGCTCAAGGCCGATCAATAAGAAAAATATCGCCATTAAGGCGTCGTTAATCCAATGGGCTAAACTTAACGACCCCAAATTGATATGCCAAAATTCAGAATAACTGCTTTGGTAGGTTGAATTGGCAATTGTTAATGATATGATGGTGCAAAAAACGAGGATCAGACCTCCTGCTTTTTCACTATTAATAAAGTCTTTTAATAATTTCGTCATTGTTTGTTATGCTTGTAGATATTGTAACTTTCCTATATTCATTGGTTTCCGCATTGCAGCATCATAAACGCAAAAC
>JANYLE010000255.1 GCA_025363795.1 Mariniphaga sp.
CAACGATATGAATAATCTCCTCAACAGTATTGAAATAGCCACTTTATTCCTCGACAGGGAGTTGAAAATACGAAAGTTTACTGTTCCTGCCACCAAAATTTTCAAACTGATACAAAGTGATATCGGAAGGCTCTTTACCGATCAGGTAACCGATCTGAATTACCCTGAAATGTATGACGATGCCAGAGAAGTATTGCGCACCCTCGTTTATGTAGAGAAACCAGTTGCTACGCGCGACGGAAGGTGGTTCAACATTCGTATAATGCCCTACCGCACGTTCGAAGATAAAATTGATGGGTTGGTGATTACGTTTATCGAAATTACTAATTCAAAACAACTCGAGAAAGCGCTGCAACAGTCTCAAATGATGCTTCGTTCGCTTATTCATGCAGTACAAAGTGTTATTCTCGGCTTGTCTTCCGATGGAAAAGTAATTGAGTTTAATCCGGAAGCCGAAAGACTCCTGGGCTATAAACGCGACGATGTATTAGGAAAAAGCTATTTTGACTTGTTTATTCCTGAATTATCGCGAAAAAAAGTGGAAGCAGAGATGAAGAAATTATTAACCGAAGCATTACCGAACAGGTATGAAAACTTTGTGAAGGCCGTCAACGGCGATGAACTAATGATTGAATGGTCGGCTCATAAGCTTTTGGATGATAAAGGCATGTTAATCGGAATCATAACCATTGGAGATAAGATAACCAAGAAATGAAAACAGAAAATAGGTAAAAGAGTTGTATTATTTAAAGCATTAAGAATCTGTATTTAATAAATATGATGGTAGCATTTAAGGAGAAATAAAATTAAAGAAACACGGAAGGCTTCAAACTTTAACCCTATGAAAAAGGCAAACGCGAATTTCCCCGAGGCAGGTTCACTTCGACAGAAAGCAGAAGAATTATTAAAGAAAAATTCTGTAAAAATGGCATCTTTTATCGAGGCTGATACAATCAAGCTCCTTCATGAGTTGGAAGTACATCAGCTGGAATTGGAAATGCAGAATGAAGAGCTTCGTCAGGCAATCGACAAAGCAGCAACAGCTACCGCACTTTATGATTTTGCCCCTGCCGGATATTTCACGATTGGCTCAGATGGCACTATTTTCGAGCTAAATCTTGGTGGGGCTAAACTGCTTGGGAAAGAACGTTCAAATTTGGTAAACAGCAATTTCAGATTATTTATCACACAGGATTCTTTGTCTGTGTTCAACGATTTTTCCCACAGAGTTTTTGCATCCAATTTAAGGCAAACCTGCGAGTTAAGGTTGTCCATTCATGGAAATCCGTCCATCTACATACATGTTGAAGGGATCATTTCTGAAGACGATCAGAGATGTCTTTTGACGGCGATTGATGTTAGCGATTATAAAAGGGTTGAAAAGGCACTAAGGGAGAGCGAATTCTTCTTCAAAGAATCCCAGCGGGCTGCATTCATAGGGTCTTATAAAACGAACTTTGTTAAAGGTTTCTGGGAATCGTCCGAAGTCCTTGATGAAATTTTCGGCATTGACAAGAACTATCCCCGAACAGTTCAGGGGTGGCTCGAGATTACACATCCTGACGACCGAGCGATGATGGATTGCTATCTTAAGGATGAAGTCATTGCTAAACGGAAACCGTTCAATAAAGAATATCGGATTATTCGCAAGTCCAATGGTGAAACCCGATGGATAATTGGTTTGGGGGAATCCACTTTTAACGATAAAGGAAACATCATCACGTTGATTGGTACGATTCAGGACATCACTGAGCGGAAGATGTCGGAAGAGGCATTACGGAAAAGTGAAGCACGGCTGAACAACGTAATCGAGGGAACAAATGTAGGAACCTGGGAATGGAATGTACAAACCGGTGAAACGGTATTCAATGAGCGCTGGGCTGAAATTATAGGCTACAAGCTTGATGAACTGAGCCCTACGAGTATTAAGACATGGATTGATTTGGCATGCACAGATGATTTGCCGGAAGTCGAAGAACAGTTGAAAGATGTGTTTGCCGGCACACGTCCACTCTACGATATTGAATGCCGGATGAAACATCATAACAGCCGATGGGTATGGGTTCATACACGGGGTAAGGTGATTGAATGGACGGCAGATGGCAAGCCCTTCAGAATGGCTGGAACCCACGTCGACATTACCGAGCGCAAATTGGGCGAAGAAAAGATGGTCCAGTTAAATCTTCAACTAAAAGAACTTAATGCAGCAAAGGATAAATTTTTCTCCATCATTGCTCACGATCTAAAAAACCCTTTTAATGCAATAATTGGGTTCAGTAATATTCTGATTGAGCAGATACACAAAAATGACTATGAAGGAATTGCAGAGTATGCCGGGATCATACTTGATTCCTCGAAGCGGGCCATGTCATTGTTGAGTAACCTTTTTCAATGGTCACGCTCACAAACAGGGAGAATGGAATTTAATCCTGAACCTATTGAATTGGTCGGATTGATCAACGATGTAATAAAACTATCAAACGACTCCGCACTACAGAAATCCATAACAATCTCCAAAGAATTACCCCAAAGTCTGAATATTTCTGCCGACAGGGCCATGATTAACGCCATACTTCGAAACCTGATTTCGAACGCTATAAAATTTACCAATACAGATGGGAATATCATTATTTCAGCCCGGCAAAAGCAAAACGAAGTAGTCGTAACCGTAAGTGATAACGGAGTAGGAATAAGAAAAGACGCCATTGATAAATTGTTCCGGATTGACGAAAGCTATACCACAACCGGTACTCAAAAAGAGAAGGGAACCGGACTGGGATTGCTGCTCTGTAAGGAATTTGTATCCAAACATGGCGGAAAAATTTGGGTTACAAGCGAGTTCGGCAAAGGAAGTTCGTTCTGCTTTACGATTCCAGGAATTTTATAATTCGGCAATCTGATGATTTCAATGAAGTAGGATTTAATAACATATGAAATTTGGCAACCTACTAACATGAAAGTGATTTCTTCAAGAATTTCGTGATAAAGGATAAAGTTGAATTAATAAGGGAGGTTGCACATGAAAAATACAAATAGAAAGTCGCCTGAAATCTCTTTACTTCGACAAAAAGCAGAGGATCAATTACAAAGCAATTCTACTCTGAATGAGGTATCTCTGGTAGAAATTGACACATTAAAACTTCTCCACGAACTTGAGGTGCATCAGATTGAACTCGAAATGCAGAACGAGCAACTTCAATTGGCAATGGACCAGGCCGCAATAGCGATTTCGCTCTATGACTTTTCCCCGACAGGATATTTTGCCTTAAGTAACGACGGAACTATTTGCCAGCTCAATCTTAGCGGCGCCACACTCCTTGGCGGGGACCGCTCTTCTTTGATCAACAGCAATTTCAAACAGTTTATCACTGAGGATACCCTGCTCGTTTTCCATGACTTTTTTCTCAAAGTATTTGAATCCCTTGCAAAACAGACCTGCGAAGTAAGACTAAAAATTCAGGGAAACCAGTCCGTCTTTGTTCACCTCGAAGGGTTCGTTTCGGGAAATGAACAGATGTGCCTTATGACTGCCGTTGATATCACCGGACACAAACAGACAGCAGAAGCTTTACGCGAAAGCGAAGAACGTTATCGCTTATTATTCGAAAGTAGTCTTGATGCTATTCTGCTTACCTCCCCGAATGGTGATATATTTGATGCTAACCTATCGGCTTGCCTCCTGTTCGAACGAACCATAGAGGAATTTCGGCGTGCCGGACTAAGTGGCATTGCAGATCGCACAGATCCACGTCTGGTCCAGGCAATTGAGGAACGTAATCGGACCGGGAGATTCTCAGGTGAACTAACGATGGTCCGGAAGGATGGTTCAAAATTTCCAGGTGAAGTATCCTCGGCTGCGTTTAAAGACAAATATGGAATTACAAAGACGAGCATGGTCATTCGGGATCTCACTCTCCGCAAACAGATGGAAGAAGACCTTCGTGCGAATGATGCAAAACTTACAGCCCTTATCGCAAATATTGGCGATGTTATAAGTATTATTGGACCGGATGGCATCATAAAATACCTTAGTCCTAATATTGAAAAATATTTTGGATGGAATCCTGAAGATCTTATCGGCACAAAAGATGGTTGGGATTTGGTTCATCCGGGAGATATTAAAATGTTGCAGAAAAGAATACCGGCATTAATAGGGAAAGACGATGCAACTGTAACAGTTGAATTCAGGGCAAAATGTAAGGATGGCACCTGGAAATGGGTAGAGCTCATCGCTGTAAATAGCATTAATAACAATGACATCCAGGGAATCCTCACGAACTATCATGACATCACCGAGCGTAAAGTAGCAGAAGAAGCGCTACAGGATAGCGAAGCCCAATTGAAAGAATTAAACGCCACAAAAGACAAGTTTTTCTCGATCATTGCTCACGACTTGCGAAACCCTTTTCAGGCAATCATCGGGTTAAGCAATATTCTGGCAGAGCAGATGAGTAAAAAAGACTATGAAGGGATCGAAGAATATGCCGAGATCATCCAGGATTCCTCTAAGCGAGCCATGAATTTGTTAATGAATCTGTTTCAGTGGTCCCGTTCACAAACTGGCATAATGAAATTTAGTCCGGAATCGCTTGAGATTGCTTC